>NZ_JAGGQY010000017.1:0-60907 GCF_018613105.1 Bacillus sp. ISL-77 | reverse complement strand
TAAAGGAAGTACGAAATCATGTAGAAGATTACGTTAAACATTATAATGAAGAACGCATTCAAGAAAAATTAGGCTACCAAACGCCCGTTGAATTTGGAAGTATGGCAGCCTAATAAGGGTGTTTTATCTCTGTCTCAAATCACTAGGACAGTCTAATACCGACGTTTTTTCTAAATGTTTCTCAATGACCTGCACCAGGCACCATCATGAACGTAGTCCAATAAGTGAAACCTGCGAAGAAAACTGTTAAATATGCTCCGAATACCCACAAATACATGCGCTCGGATAATTTAAGATAGCTAAGCAGAACGAAAAAACCTGTTTGGGCTAAGAATAGCATTGCCGTTTTATCCATATCACCTAGATAAAACATAACTGTAAAAATGCCCGTCCAGAAACCACAAACTCTGAACATGCGATCCATATGTATCCCCCTCCTTTTACCCTACGATACCATCATTACAATATTATAAGGAAAAGGAGGCATAATGTAAATAATGGTTTCGAATTAGTTTGTAACCAGCGCTTGATATGAACAAGTTTCGCAGCCAGAAATAATATTTTCTTTTTCAATCAACTCAACGGATTCAAATAGTGCTCCAAACATTCCCATTAGAAATTCATGGTGCATACTGCAAACTGTTTCCGAATGTTCTTCTGCCACTTCTTTAAATGGACAATTGAAAATTTGAAAATAGATTTTTGTTTTTTCACCGTTTGCTCAAATTCTGGATAAAAACCTGCAAGCGTTGCAGCGCTTTTTAATATTGTTAGCTTTTGCTCAAATTCTAATTCCTCACCAAATGCTCTTTTTGCCTTTTCTTGTTCAATCACTTCTGTACCAAATCGTTTTCCTGTTAGATAAAGGGCTTGCTTTCCTGCTTCTCCAAGCGAAATCATTGTTTGGAGTGCGACTTTGGATAAAAGCATGTAGTCGCGAAACGGGAAATGCAGCTGGATTACATCGTCAGATAAACGATATAATCTACTTGGTCTGCCGCCCTTACCTGTTTTCTTGGTTTCGGATGCTAACATATTTACATCTTCAAGCTTTGATAAATGCAATCTTGCTACATTCGGATGAATATTAAAATTTTCCGCCACCTCTTGAACGGTTACTTCTTGATGACGTTTTGTAATGTATTGATAAATATAGTACCGTGTTGGATCTGACAAAACGTTTGTTATTTTTAATGTTTGTTCCATCACTGTTCACCTCGGACCCCCATAATTTATTCCATTATAATACAGCCATTTTAACATGGGAATGTGGTTAACAATGTTAACACTATATGTTTAGAAAATGTTCACAATTTGCGACTTTATATTGTAACAATATAATAAAAAAATAGCCTAAATTCATTAATAATATCTTGTCAATAGCAGAAATATAGTTTTTTGGAAAAATAACGAAGCAGACCCAGCATCCGCTCGTTACAATTTTCGTCTTTTTTTGACTTCAAAATAAACGATGTAGGGTAGAATTCCGAACCAGCGATACCAAAAAGAAGCTTTTGTTTCTTTTCGAGCTGTACGAATTCGTTTTCGTTCATCCTTCGGTTGGTCTGCGTATTTCACGATGGTTTGGGTCATATATTTCACATAGTCGTTTGTTTTCATGGACACACCTGCCTTTAATTTTCATAAACAAGTATGTCCATATTTCTTCATTTTAATTCGACCCATTTACTTAATCTCTTTGTCCTTGTATCAAAATATCCCCGTCCAATGACTGTTTTGTCAACAGCATGGAGGTGGAGAGTAAAATTGACTTTTTGGACATACCCAGTAGGAGTTTCAGCTTGGTAATCCATGGTGCCGTTAACAAAACTAATTGTTCCCTTGACAGGTAAGATCCCACTCTTTTGAAATATTACTTCAACTTTTTTTACCGACGATAGAAAATAGTACTCCTCTTGGAGGATGATAGCCGTTTCATGTGCCATTTTTCTTTCGGATAACAATTGTTCAATACGTACCGAGAAAAATAATAAAAAAATGATGATCAGGCACAAGGTAAGTGGGTAAGTGAAGCCTTTTTCATTATTTTTCATGGGACTGGCCCCGAATTTACTAATGGAAAAGCTGTAACTGAGTATTCTTTTCCCCATAGATCCGTTACGATGGTTTTGACTGCATTGTTTAAAATGGCGAACGAATATTGTGAAACATTTTGGAGGATTATTTCATGACCAGTTGAATTCACACGTCTCCTAAGATTAGTACCGTACTTTTCATATTGAATGGTTCCAGTATCCTTCGTTAGAATTAACCTTCCGGAAATCACTTCGGCACGAGTGGACTGCTTTATTTCTTTTTTGATTTGGCTCGAAAAAACTTCCCATTCCATTGCCTGTAACGATGCCTCAGTGTCCTTATTAGTCAGGATAATTTGAAAAACAGGTGTCATAAAGAAAATAATCGTCGTAAAAATTGAAAAAGCAATTAGTACCTCGATGAGCGTAAATGCTTTTTCATTCAAGGGGCCCACAAATTTCGGTTTCAGGCTGTAATGAATTTTTTTCAATTCTTACACACACCTCCTTTTGGTCAGCTGCTCCGGTGTCTTTCCATGTGATTTGGTATTCAACTCCATTCAAAATGGAAGTGTAATTTGAAAATGTTTTATTACTGATTAATTTGGTCTGTAGTTCCTCATACATCAGCTGCCTCGCCTTGCTCTCCCATTCTAATTGGCGTGATTGATCTCTTAGTTCGATCAATAAAGGCAGTAAAAATAAACCAAGCATTAACCAGGCAGATAAAGAAAGTAGCAGTTCAAGCAAAAAAAATCCTCTAGAACTCCTTAACATAGAACCGACCCTTTCCAATTAAAAAGGTAATAACATATGTTTTATTTTTTGTTTGGATAAAAAAATTTCCAAACTGGTTTACGTTTCCGTCGCTTAGGAATTTCAAATATAAGGGGAGAGAACCTTCTTTGAGATAAATATTTGTACTGTACTTTCGATTGACGATCGGCGTTGGTGCCGGCCACAAATACAGATAATACCTATATTGATCTGGAACAAAAACAATGGATACTTCATCATGATGGGAGATAGCATATTGTTGAGCATAATATAGGTCGGCTTTTAATTGGATTAAAAAGGCCTCATCCTCCATTACTGAGTGCTGTGGTTTTAAGGAGAAAACTGTAATTGAGGAGATAATCATGAAGATGGAGAGAACTAATAAGGACTCAATTAAAGTGAAGCCTTTTTGATGCGTATTCATTATGGAGTGGTTACTGATGCAACAGCTGTTACAGTACCTTCAGAGTCTATTTCAACTGTCTTTCCGTTTGGACAACCTTTAGCGTCCCCCTTAATATATCCTTCTGCTTTTAGTTCCGCGATAGTTGGTACTTTATTCTTATCCATTTCATAAGCCTGAACTTGTGCCTGGACCATTTTAACATAGGCATCACAGCCTTTATTGTTGATGTTAGAATTATGTTTGGCAACGTTTGGAATTGTGATAATTAACAAGACCGAAATTACGAGCATGACGATCATCATTTCAATTAAAGTAAAGCCTTTTTCATTTTTCATCATTTTTATTAACCTCCATTTTTTTAAATGCCGTCCAGTAGATGAAACATGGGTAACAGAATCGCTAAATACATCGAAACCACCATGAATCCAATAAAAATGTAAAGAATTGGCTGGATGGTTGTTAACCGTTTTTCTATCATTTCCTCCATGTTAGTGACACAATGCTTACTGAAAAATAATAACTCCTGCTCCAATTTTCCATTTTCTTGGCCGTGTTTTACAATCATCGGAAATTCTTTTTCGAAAAACGACAGAGACGCTAAAATTGTCTCCAACTTTTCTCCGGTAATTAGCTTAGTTTTAATCGTTTTAGCTAAGTGACTGTAAAAAGGATGCCTGAGATTCTGTTCAAATAGTTGTAAGGATTCGGAAACTGATAATCCACCGGATAAGAGAAAGCTAAGTTGAATGGAAAAGTAGTGGGTAAACAGCAATTTGAGGATCCTGCCAACAAAAGGTATTCGAACAAGTTGTGACCTTTGTTTTAGGACGGAGAGTTTTCTAAAAAAGAGAAGATAATAAGCGGCTCCCATAATTAGGATCAGAAGCAGGGTACCGATAACAGTTGGGAAGTATTGATCAAAAGCATAAATGACATTTGTGAAAAAATTTGCTTCCAGACCAAGTGATGAAAAAAGGGTGGTGAACCTTGGCAGCAATGTATTTTCTATAAAAATAAATAGAAAACCTGTAATAACTAAAAGCACCATTGGATACTGAAGCAACTTGATCAACTTGTGTACGTCTTTATCTTTTAATAGGGCAAGATCACTTCCTTCTAACAGAGCATCAGCAAAGCTGCCATGTTGCTCCGCAAAATAGACATAACCGACTAAGTCTTTGTTGAAACCAAGATTATTTAATGCATCATGAAACGGTAAACCCTTTTTCAACTCTTCTAAACAACCATTTAAATCCTCCTTTCGTTTTGACGGTAATTGTAATGCTATGGATTCAATTGCTAGAGCAATTGGATACCCCCTTGCCAATAGTTCAGCAGTTCTTCTCAGGAAATTTGCTTGTTCATTCACTGACCATTTAGACCGTTTCATCGTCATATACCAATCGTTCATATTCAGATTCTTGAATATATCCAAGGGCAATGCCCTTATTAATTACATCTTTTATCATTCGGTAACGAATTTCTATTTTTTCTCCTTGAGCAGCTTTCATTACTGCGTGTAAATTTCGTCCGGATAAAAGTTCAAATACACTGGCGCGTTTCCATCTGCCATAGGAATAACAAATAGGTGAACATTCTCCTTCGCAAAAAGGGCAGGTAAGTTCAACCAACCTTTGGGCAGTTATGGCAATAAGTGTCTGCTCGACCTCTAACCAATTCACTCCAAACTCACGCAGGCGATAAACCGCTCCCTTCGCATCACGGGTATGCATCGTGGAAAGCACTAGATGGCCTGTTAATGCAGCCCTTACCGCAATCTTTGCCGTCTCAGCATCTCTAATTTCACCGACCATGATAATGTCAGGATCATGTCGAAGAATTGCCTTTAATCCGGCTGCATAGGTGACGCCTGCTTTTTCATTGACTTGGATCTGCAGGACTGAGTCATAGTTTTTTTCAATGGGATCTTCGAGTGTAATGACATTACGATGAAATAAGTGGGCGGTTTCATTTAAAAGGGAATAGAGAGTAGTCGTTTTTCCGCTGCCCGTCGGCCCGGTAAAAATTATTAATCCATGAGCGTGTTTGAGAAGGGCAAGTAGTTTTCGGGTCATTGCTGGGAAGAGTGAAAGTTGGTGAAAAGGAATTTGTTCTTGCTGTGGTAATAGCCGGATGACAAGGCTCTCTCTGTTATTAGAAGGGAGTGTGGAAAGCCTGAGCCCCATTAAATTTCCGTCAACTTCACAAAAAATGGATCCACTTTGTGGTCGTCTTCTTTCTCCGATATCCATATTGGCTGTGAATTTAAAATGTGAGATTAATCTGTCGCATTCGTCTTTTGGAAGGGATAATCGAGGAATTAACTTGTTGGTTAGTCGGATTTGGACGAGTGTGTCCCTCTTCCTTGGGATAATGTGAATATCTGTTGCCTGGTTTCGTGCAGCATCTGTAATGATTCGATTTGCTAAAATTTCTATCTCGCTAACAATAAGTACCACCGCCTTTTCATTTTTCTTTGGATAATATTCGACAAGGTTCCTCCTTATCCTTCTTTATTTTCAAAAATATTTTTAAGGGTGTCAGGCACCATGTGAAAATTTCACATGGTGCCTGACACCCTGTCCCTTATATTGCTTTTTCAGTTAGATAAAAGAGGCCGCCATTGATGAAGGATATGGAGATTTTTGGTTCGTACTGTTCCTGTAGAGCCATTTTTTCGGTTTCAAAGTTTTCATTTTCATCTTCAACATCTTCGTAAAAATGATTCAAGAGGCGTAAATCTTTATCCCAACGTTCTCGAGCATCTATTGCCCAAGAGTGGTCATCCTTCTCAATTATGGATGTAAGATAGGTTTCAACTCTCATCATCCCGCTTTGAGGTTTCACTAAAGGTGACAAAGTAAAGGAGTAATCAGGTATTTTTGGTGTTAACGGTATTTCAAGCAGTCTGTCATGGAAATCTTCAACCATTTTTCCGTTAATGAGTTGTAAGCCGATTGATTTGAAAATATCCCGCTTACGGTCACATTGATAGGAGATCTTAACATTCATACAAAGCCATGGTAGTAAAGGAGTTTGCTTGTTTTGATTCCGATGATTTTCATAAAGTCGGATATAGCTGGCTAAATTTTTCGCCGAAGTAAAAATTTGATGAAGCCGAGGTGAACCAAAATGAATGATTTCCCCCTTTATATTTTCAGGAGCGGCATCTTGGTTCGTAATAAATGTTAACTTCATCGGGTTTGGAATTCCGCCCGTTTTTTCTAAATAGTGCCAGTAAAAAGGCCGATTCATTAATTCCTTATCAAGTTCAACTGTTAATTGAACAGTCAAATAGCCTGGGCTATTCGCCACAATTGCACAGTCATTAGCCTGAAAATAGTTCAATAAAAAGTTATGAATTTCCTGCTGCTGCATGTGAATCTCCCTTCTTCATGTCCTGAGCAAATTCAATCATTGATGATAAATTTTCCATTTTAATTCGCATTTCGCCTTCGGATGAGGATTGTCCAAAAATATCGATTAAATGGTCTTCTATATTGCCAAATTCCAACTTTGTTAATATATCGTCAAGTTCACCAATTACTTTTTCAAATAAATGTATTTTCTCATAAAGAAGCTTCAAAATATGTTCTTCGACAGTATTTTTTATCGCAAAATTATAAATCATGACATCCTTTTCCTGGCCCAGACGATGGATACGACCAATTCGTTGTTCGAGCCTCATTGGATTCCATGGCAAATCAAAGTTAATTATATGATTACAAAATTGAAGGTTAATACCTTCACCGCCTGCTTCAGTTGCAATAAGGACTTGAGCGTGCTTTTGGAATAATTCTCTCATCCAGTCCTTTTTTCCACGCTTAAAGCCGCCCCGAAAAGGGACAGATGAAATTCCATGCTGTTTTAAATACCATTGGAGGTACATTTGTGTTGCACGGTATTCTGTAAAAATAATCACTTTATCATTTACTTTTTGAATTAATTCTAATGCTTTTTCCGCTTTTGAATTCTTCTGGACAGCTTCGACTTTTGTTATTAAATACTGAATTTGTTCTTCGAAAGCTGGGGTTGGATTTTCCTTTTTTTGCAGCATGTTTTTTAATGTATAAAAAACTGCTTCTCTACTGCTGCATGCCTCACGCTGTAATGTCATTACGGAGAATGAACTTGCCTGTGCCCAATTCCCCTCATTTTTTAATTCAGTAATTGACTCATAAAGATCTTTCTCCTCTTGAGTGCATTCAATCGGAATGGTTTCCACATGCCTTTTCGTCCACTCAATGCCTGTATCTGCCCGCCGGTTCCGAATCATAACCTTGTTTACTAATTCTTTTAAATGCTCATCATCATTTAATGAACGTGCATCTCGTTTGTATTTTTCAAAGAATGTCGTTTCGCTGCCTAAATGTCCTGGTTTTAATAATGAAACCAGATTAAAAATTTCCTCGATACGGTTCTGAATGGGTGTTGCCGTCAATAGTAAACAAAATTTCTTTTTCAGATTTTGGACAAATTCGTAGTTTTTTGTTTTGTTATTTTTAAGTTTATGGGCTTCATCAATGATAATTAGGTCATAGTCCTGCTTGAAAATGATGTCTCGGTGTGGATTCCGTTTGGCCGTATCAATCGACGACACGACGACATCACATTGTTCCCATACATAACTTTTTCTTTGTGAAATGGCTGGAATGAAAAATTTGCTATTCAACTCCATCGACCATTGAGTAACTAACGATGCAGGGACAAGAATTAATACCTTTTTCACCAATCCGCGAATCATATATTCTTTTAGAATAAGCCCGGCCTCAATCGTTTTTCCGAGTCCTACTTCATCGGCAAGGATGGCTTTCCCATTCATGTTTTCAATTACTTGTTTTGCTGTTTCAAGCTGGTGAGGAAGTGGGGTTAGATTGGGTAAATGGCTTGGTGCCAATAAACCCTTGAAATCTGGAATGACGAGATGTTTTTCAACTCCAATTGCTAGTTTAAAAAGTTCCCAATTCCCCCATGGACCATCGTTTTCAATTCTATGTAAAAAATCATCCTTCCAGGAGGAATCAAATTCAATTTCGATCGACATGGTTCCAGCTCCTTTTTGTTCAATTTCCAGCTTTATTCTTTTCTAATAAAGTTATTGCTCAATGTATTATTTTAATGTTAGGATGATAATAGCTTTGAATGTTTTAAATATTTTAATAAAGTAATTTATTTTATAAGTATAATTAGTATGACCAATTTGGATAATATTATAATGCGAATGATTATAAGGGGAGAGACTACTTATGTAGCGCCGAAGGAGCAAGCAGAAATGTGAATCTCTCAGGCAAAAGAACTCTTGTAGGACGCAGCTCTGGAGAGCGCTGCTAGCTTTAAGCAGCCACCAAAGGGGAAAGCCTTTCTAGGTAAACTTTCAGGTGCAAGGACAGAGACCTTCTTACGTTTCATAGGAGGTTTCTGTCCTTTTTTAAATTTTCCAAGGAATAATTTGTGCCAAAGATTGAAGGGGGATTAAGAATGTCTGATTTAAAACGAACTCCACTTTTTGATGTGTATAAAGAATGGGGTGGAAAAACTATTGATTTTGGTGGTTGGGCACTGCCGGTCCAATTCTCTAGCATTAAAGAAGAGCATGAAGCTGTTCGCTCTTGTGCAGGATTATTTGATGTTTCCCATATGGGTGAAGTAGAAGTAAAAGGCACTAATAGCTTAGCATTTTTACAAAAAATGCTGACTAATGACATTTCAAAAGTAAAAAATGGAGGTGCCCAGTACACCGCCATGTGTTATGAAAATGGCGGTACAGTTGATGACCTGCTTGTATATAAAATTGAAGACAATCATTACCTTTTAGTAGTAAACGCATCAAATATTGAAAAAGATTACAAATGGCTTGAAGACCATTTAACTGGTGATGTCTCTTTAGAAAACTTATCGGAAAAAACAGCACAGCTGGCTATCCAGGGACCACTTGCGGAAAAAGTATTGCAAAAGCTTGCGGGAGATAATGATTTAAGCCAAATTGGCTTTTTCAAATTCCAACAAGATGTAATCCTAAATGGGAAAAAGGCACTGGTATCAAGAACTGGTTATACTGGTGAAGATGGCTTTGAAGTGTATTGCGATGCAGAAGATGTTGTGGACCTTTGGAGAGAAATTTTAACTGCAGGTAAAGAAGATGGAGTAATCCCATGTGGATTAGGGTCACGCGACACACTTCGCTTTGAAGCAGTTTTAGCGCTTTATGGTCAAGAACTATCTCCAGAAATTTCACCACTTGAAGCTGGAATTGGCTTCGCTGTGAAATTAAACAAAGAAGATGACTTTATCGGGAAACAAGCGTTAATCCAACAAAAAGAAAAGGGTTTAACAAGAAAATTGGTTGGAATCGAAATGATTGATCGTGGGATTCCACGTCATGGCTACCCTGTTTATAAAGATGATCAGTTAATTGGTGAGGTTACAACTGGAACGCAATCACCCACGTTAAAGAGGAATATTGGTCTTGCCCTAATCAATGCAGAATTTGCGGGTCTTGAATCCGAAGTTGAAGTTGAAATTCGCGGCAAACGTTTAAAAGCTACTGTAGTTCCAACACCTTTTTATAAAAAAGAAAAGAAATAACAGAAGGGAGTTAGGTTTATGAAACATCGCTATTTACCTATGACTGAACAAGATAAGAAGACTATGCTTGAGGCAATTGGTGTTTCCTCTATTGATGAACTGTTTAGCGATATCCCTGAGAAAGTAAGATTTAAGGGTGAGTACAATATAAAAGCGGCAAAGTCTGAAACAGCCTTAATGAAAGAGCTTTTTAAGATGGCAAGTCGGAACGCTGACCTGAAAAGAAACGTATCTTTTATAGGTGCAGGTGTTTATGACCATTACATGCCTGTAATTGTCGACCATGTTATTTCTAGATCAGAATTTTATACAGCTTATACACCTTATCAACCAGAAATTTCACAAGGTGAACTTCAAGCTATCTTTGAATTCCAAACAATGATTTGTGAGTTAACTGGAATGGATGTTGCCAACTCATCGATGTATGATGGCGGAACTGCACTTGCTGAAGCAGCGATGCTTAGTGCAGGCCATACCAAACGAAAAACAATAGTTGTATCCAGTGCTGTACATCCAGAATCACGTGATGTTCTTAAAACTTATGCAAAGGGTCAGTACCTCAATGTGATTGAAGTACCAGTCAAAGATGGTGTAACAGATCTAGACGCATTAAAGGGACTAGTTAATGAAGATGTTGCAGCCGTTATCGTCCAATATCCAAACTTCTTTGGGCGAGTCGAGCCGTTAAAAGAGCTTGAGGAAATCATTCATGCAAATAAGTCCATGTTTGTTGTTTCAAGTAACCCACTTTCCCTTGGGGTATTAACACCTCCAGGTAAATTTGGTGCTGACATCGTTATTGGTGATGCGCAGCCGTTTGGGATCCCAACTGCCTTTGGCGGACCGCACTGCGGATATTTTGCTGTCACTACTAAGTTAATGCGGAAAGTTCCAGGCCGTCTTGTTGGACAGACAACGGATGACCAAGGGCGCCGTGGTTTTGTCTTAACACTGCAAGCACGTGAACAGCATATCCGACGTGATAAAGCGACATCAAATATTTGCTCCAATCAGGCATTAAATGCCCTCGCTGCATCTGTAGCGATGACCGCACTTGGTAAAAAGGGTGTCAGGGAAATGGCTGCGGCCAACTTGCAAAAAGCTCATTATGCGAAAAATGCTTTCAAGGAAGCTGGCTTTGAAGTTGTTTATGATGGCCATTCCTTCAATGAATTCGTTGTGAAATTAACTAAGCCTGTAAAAGAAATCAACCAAAACCTTTTACAAAAAGGAATAATCGGGGGCTATGATTTAGGTCGTGATTATTCAGAACTGGCTAACCATATGCTGATTGCTGTAACAGAACAAAGATCGAAGGAAGAAATTGATACTCTAGTGAAAGAATTGGGGGATTTCCATGCATAATCAAGACCAGGCACTCATTTTTGAACTTAGCACACCAGGCCGCATCGGCTACAGCCTGCCGGAAATGGATGTACCGGAACTAGATCTCAGTGGTCTCCTTCCTGATGGTTACCTTCGTACAGAAGAGCCTGAACTTCCTGAAGTTTCGGAGCTTGATATTATGCGCCACTACACTGCCCTCTCGAGGAGAAATCATGGCGTCGATTCAGGATTCTATCCACTAGGCTCGTGTACGATGAAATATAATCCGAAAATCAACGAAAATGTAGCGCGTTTTAACGGATTTGCACATGTACATCCGCTGCAAGATGAAAGCTCTGTTCAAGGTGCTCTTGAACTTTTATACGATTTGCAGGAGCATTTAATCGAAATAACAGGTATGGACGAAGTGACCTTGCAACCTGCCGCAGGGGCTCATGGGGAATGGACAGGTTTAATGATGATCCGTGCTTATCATGAGGCTAACGGTGATATGAACCGTACAAAAGTAATCGTCCCTGATTCTGCTCATGGTACGAACCCAGCTTCTGCTACGATTGCTGGTCTAGAAACAATTACCGTTAAATCAAATGAACATGGTCTTGTCGACCTTGAAGATTTAAGAAGGGTTGTTGGGGAAGATACTGCTGCATTAATGTTAACCAACCCGAATACGCTTGGACTATTTGAAGAAAACATTCTTGAATTGGCTGAAATTGTCCATGAAGCAGGTGGTAAGCTTTATTATGATGGAGCAAACCTAAACGCCGTTCTTTCAAAAGCAAGACCTGGGGATATGGGATTTGATGTTGTTCACTTAAATCTTCATAAAACATTCACTGGCCCACATGGAGGCGGTGGTCCTGGTTCCGGTCCTGTCGGGGTGAAGGCAGACCTTATCCCGTTCTTACCGAAGCCGATTATCACAAAGCAAGGCGAAGAATATGTCCTTGATTATGACCGCCCGCAATCAATTGGCCGTGTGAAGCCATATTACGGAAACTTCGGGATCAATGTTCGTGCTTACACATACATTCGCTCAATGGGACCAGATGGCTTAAAAGCGGTAACAGAGTACGCTGTATTAAATGCGAACTACATGATGAGAAGGCTTGCTGAATATTATGATCTACCATTTGATAGACATTGCAAGCATGAATTTGTACTCAGTGGAAGACGTCAGAAAAAACTAGGCGTTCGTACATTGGATATTGCGAAACGTCTGCTTGATTTTGGCTACCACCCACCAACCATTTACTTCCCATTAAATGTGGAAGAGTGTATTATGATTGAACCGACTGAGACCGAATCAAAAGAGACACTGGATTCGTTCATCGATATTATGATCCAAATCGCTAAAGAAGCGGAAGAAAATCCAGAAATCGTTCAAGAAGCACCACATACAACAGTGGTCGGCCGGATGGACGAAACAAAAGCAGCCCGTAAACCAGTTTTGAAATACCAAGAAGCTTAATAAAATGAAAGGTCAGATTCGAAAAATAATCTGACCTTTTATCTTGTGTAGCAGTTTTTGAAATTAAAAAAGGCTCCGAATCCGGAACCTTAAATGATTTCTTATTTCTTAGTTTTTACTTTACCTGACCATTTTTTGAACCCGCCTTGTAGCTGAGTAAGGTCTCGATAGCCTTTTCGGTGTAAGAATTGGGCTGCACGTGCACTGCGCATTCCACTTTGGCAATACAAATATACTGGCATATCAGAACGAATTTCTTTCATACGCATTTTCATTTGCGACATTGGGATATTACGTGCTCCTAAAATATGGCCGCCTTCGAATTCATTTGATTCACGAACATCTATTAGTTGTGCCTTTCTGTACCCCGCACGGAACTCTTCTTCTGTTACCGTTTTAACAATTCTTTTCTGATAGAAAAATGTAAAAACGGAATAAATGATAACTGCTACAATAATGATTAATAATGGATAAAGTGAACTCAATTTCTTTTTGCTCCTTTCAAGCTTTCCTGCACTAGTATTTATTATATAAGTCAATTCGATAAAGATAAAGATGAATGCAAAAAAATCTTTTGATATTACCTAAATAATTATAGCAGAAACATCTTATTTTGAATCTATATCAGATTTTGGTAGACTTAAGCACGAGATAATTATAAAAAAATGAGGTTTTAGAATGAAAAAAGAAGTTTGGCGTTTTATTGATACTGGAAATAGTTCACCATCTTTTAATATGGCTTTAGATGAAGCGTTACTCGATTGGCATAGTGAAGGGAAATTTCCTCCAGTGATTCGTTTCTATGGCTGGGATCCGGCAACGCTATCAGTAGGATATTTTCAAAAAGTAGAGAAAGAAATTGATATGGAAGCAGTTAAGGCACACCAATTAGGTTTCGTAAGAAGACCTACAGGAGGACGTGGAGTTCTGCACGAGCATGAACTTACCTATAGTGTCATCGTTTCTGAGGAACATCCAGAAATGCCTAATTCTGTTACAGAGGCATACCGTGTAATATCTGAAGGAATTTTAAAAGGTTTTCACCATTTAGGACTTGAGGCATATTTTGCTGTCCCAAAAACAGCAGAAGAACGGGATGCTTTGAAAAACCCTCGCTCTGCTGTATGCTTTGATGCTCCAAGCTGGTATGAGCTTGTGGTGGAAGGCAGGAAGGTTGCCGGAAGTGCACAAACGAGACAAAAGGGAGTAATTCTACAGCACGGCTCCATTCTGTTAGATTTAGATGAAGATAAGCTATTTAGTTTATTTAAATATCCAAGTGAGAGAGTTAAGGAACGAATGAGAAAAGCATTTAAGGATAAAGCGGTTGCGATCAACAACATTAGTCCAAGAAGAATTTCACTTGAGGAAGCAAAGGAAGCTTTTTATAAAGGCTTTGCTGAGGGTCTAAATATTGAGCTTGAAACTTATCAATTAACTGAGGAAGAACTAGCTTATGTTGAAAAGATTGCAAAAGATCGCTATGAAAGTGATGAATGGAATTTTAAAAGATAATTTGAAGCGGCGAATTCGCCGTCTTTTTTTGTTGCCTTGACGATTAATGTAAAGAAGCAACCTGCGAAATTTGTTGAATTTTCCTGTTTTCTGACGAAAATCTATTAAAAGCTATTGATTACTTTTAAATCTATTATTTTTTGAGTTTGACAAAATAATTATAGTTTGCTTGACATACAATATATAGTGGTGTCGAAAATATTTTCGGTACTATATATTGATATTTAGTTGATTTATTCAGGTGGGCTATGATAACCTAAAAATACAAACCAACTAGATATAGCGTAAACCTGCTAGATTTAGCACAATAGGTGCATTTTTATTTAAGAAGGAGTTGTTCTAATGTCTGTAGTTTTTAGACAAACAATGAATATTGATTTTGAAAGGTTGAATGAGGATATTCAATTATTCCCCCAGGTGCATCCAGTTACCCCAGATATGAAAATAACTCACAAGGGTGTTTCTCGTTTGGTCATGTTGGACCGCTATACCTTTAAAGATAATGCAAAAATTACTCTTACAAACGGCGACTTTGTTGTTTTAACTATTAAAGAAGATCCGAAATTTCCAGCTCGTGGTCTTGGTTACATTATGGAAATAGACTGGGAAAAGAAAAAAGCGAAAGTTTTAGTCGAAGAGGAATTCAGGGGAGTACTCGATGATCCTGAAGAAGCTAGTACGGGTGTGATAGTCAGATCCTTAGATGTAATTGAGAAGCCTTTGGAGCTCTTCTATGAGCAAATTGCGAAGCGTAATGCTACTGGTCTTGCTTCTGTAGAAAAGACGGAAGAGAAGCGAAGAGAATGGACTGAGAGGTTTTATCAAGAGCTTGTTAACATGAACTTCATTCCAGCAGGTCGTGTTCTTTACGGAGCTGGGGCAGATACTGATGTAACATACTTTAATTGCTATGTAATGCCGTTTGTTCCTGACTCTCGTGAAGGTATCTCTGATCATCGTAAGCAAGTAATGGAGATTATGAGCCGTGGCGGCGGTGTTGGAACAAATGGCTCGACGCTGAGACCGAGAAATACACTAGCTAGAGGCGTCAATGGTAAATCATCTGG
Source organism: Bacillus sp. ISL-77 (assembly GCF_018613105.1). Taxonomy (NCBI): domain Bacteria; kingdom Bacillati; phylum Bacillota; class Bacilli; order Caryophanales; family Bacillaceae; genus Bacillus; species Bacillus sp. ISL-77. Next base: position 45,703 of record NZ_JAGGQY010000017.1, on the reverse strand, counting down.
ATCGGTTTCATGGTTGGATGATATTGCGAAATTGACTCATTTGGTTGAGCAAGGCGGATCAAGACGCGGAGCTCAGATGATCATGTTGGCCGATTGGCATCCAGACATTATTGAATTTATTATTTCTAAGATGCAAAATCCTAGAATTCTACGATTCTTGATTGAAAATACAAATGATGAAACGATTAAAAAACTTGCTAAAGACAAGCTAAAGTTCACCCCTCTAACTTTAAGGGAAACTGCAATGTACCAAGGAATTGTAAATTATAAAAACATTCCTGGGTTTGGTGGATTTGATGAAAACATTATCGCAGATGCAGAAGAGAAATTATTAACTGGCGGTAATTACACTGTCCACAATTCAGAATTCCTTACAGGTGCGAACATCTCTGTCTGTTTAACAAAGGAATTTATGGATGCTGTAGAAACCGATAGTGACTATGAACTCCGCTTCCCGTATGTTGAACAATATGATCAAGAGGAAATGGGTATTTACAACCAAGAATGGCATAAAGTTGGTGACGTTCGCGAGTGGGAAAAACAAGGGCATAAAGTACGAGTATACAAAAAGTTCAAAGCAAAAGAACTTTGGAACCTAATCAATATTTGCGCGACCTACTCAGCTGAACCGGGAATATTTTTTATCGATAACGCAAACGACATGACTAATGCAAAAGCATATGGACAACAAGTCGTTGCAACAAATCCATGTGGAGAGCAGCCTCTCGCACCATTTTCCGTCTGTAATCTTGCAGCTGTCAATCTCGCTGAGATGGCTGATAAGGACACAAAAACTGTTGATTTTGAAAAGCTTAAGAAAACAGTAGCTGTGGGCGTACGGATGCAGGATAATGTCATCAACGCAACCCCGTATTTCCTTGAAGAAAATAAAAAACAGGCTCTTGGTGAAAGACGTGTGGGGCTTGGAGTCATGGGCTTGCATGACATGCTGATTTATTGTGAAACGAAGTATGGATCACCAGAAGGAAACGAACTCGTTGATCAAGTATTTGAAATAATTGCAACTACTGCATACAGAACATCAATTGAATTGGCAAAAGAGAAGGGAAGTTTCCCATTCTTAACTGGTGAAACAACATCAGAAACCAATCGATTAAGACAGGCCTTCATAAATACAGGGTTTATGAAAAAAATGCCCGATGATATCCGCCAATCTATTTTAGAAAACGGAATTAGAAATTCCCATTTACTAACTGTGGCACCAACTGGATCCACAGGGACCATGGTTGGAGTTTCCACCGGACTTGAGCCTTATTTCTCATTCTCTTATTTCCGTAGTGGACGCCTCGGTAAATTTATCGAAGTTAAAGCGGATATTGTGAAAGAATACTTGGACCAGCACCCAGAAGCAGATGAAAACAATCTTCCTCACTGGTTTGTTACATCGATGGAGCTTTCAACTGAAGCCCATGCGGATGTTCAATGTGTCATCCAGCGCTGGATAGATAGTTCTATCAGTAAAACTGTCAACGCACCAAAAGGTTATAGTGTAGAGCAGGTCGAAAAAGTTTATCAGCGTTTGTACCGCGGCGGGGCAAAAGGTGGAACTGTTTATGTTGATGGTTCACGCGATTCTCAGGTACTAACACTAAAAGCTGAAGAAAACACCAATGAACAATTATCAATTTTTAATGAAAAACCGAAGCAGCATGTTGTCCTTGTTGATACAATCAGTGAACTCCGCTCAACAAGTGTAACGATCGGCTCTGAAGTAGGTAACACTTGCCCAGTCTGCCGGACTGGAAAAGTAAAAGAAATGGGTGGCTGCAATACCTGTGCAAACTGCGGCGCTCAATTAAAATGTGGTTTATAATACGTATTTTTTAGAGGGGGAGAAAATCCCCCTTTTTTTGTTTATCAAGGTCAATATCCGTCCCTGAAAGTTACACTATACTGCATCATATGCAGCATATTTTGCTAATTGAAGTAGAACGAAGTCGAAACTTGTAATATAACTGTAATCTACCTGTTACGTCCATGTTACTCTTTTTTTGTATATTATGAGTAACGAAGCACACAGGGGGATTAAACAATATGTTGAAAAAAATCATTGCAACCATGGCTATGACAATTATTCTAAGTTCATTGTTTACCACTATGGGTGATAAAGCGGAAGCGGCCTATTACCATACAAAAGCAATCTCAGTAGCAAAAGCAAATCTTGGTGTTCCATATAGATGGGGTGGATTAACACCTAATGGTTTCGACTGCTCTGGTTTGGTTAAGTATTCTTACGGTAAAGCTGGAAAAGTATTGCCACGGACGGCTGCTGATATGTATTACAAACAAGGATATCGTGTTAGCGCTTTAAAAGCAGGAGACTTAATGTTCTTTGCACCGAATAAGGCTAGCAGACCGAGCCACGTTGCAATTTATATTGGTAGCGGCAAAATGATTCAGGCTTCATCTTCAAAAGGAGTTTCAATCACATATACAAGCAACAGTTACTGGAAACCAAGATACATTGGAGCAAAGCGATTTTAATGAAAAGTTAAGCGTTTTCAATATAGTTATTGACCAAGAACATCGTTTAATGACGATGTTCTTTTTTATATATAATAAATTTTCTACTTGTCCTTTGTACTATTTATTAAAATAACCGCTTAAAGATGTAAAAACGAGTACATCTTTGGGAGTGGCTGCCATGTATATAGACGGCGTTTTTTCTGGAGGAGGAATAAAAGGGTTTGCACTTATTGGAGCCTGCGAAGAAATAGAAAGTAAAGGTTTACGATTTGTCAGAGTGGCGGGAACGAGTGCAGGATCGATTGTTGCAGCATTAATTGCCGCTGGCTACACAAGTAAAGAAATCTTCCAATTGGTCGACGAGTTGGATCTCTCAAAAATAATGGATGCCCGCAAATCAATTATCCCTTTCCCTTTTGCAAAATGGCTGTTTGTCTATTGGAAGCTAGGACTTTATAAAGGCAATGAACTTGAAAAATGGATTTGTAAGAAACTTGAAGCCAAAGGGTTAAGAACATTCGCTGATTTGCCCCCGAAGGCACTTCGAGTAATTGCATCAGACCTATCAAATGGGCAAATGATTGTTTTACCTGATGACTTACAAAGATACGGCATTTCACCTGGTTCATTTCCAATCGCAAAAGCGATTAGAATCAGCTGCAGTATCCCATATTTCTTTGAACCTGTTAAAATGCGTACAATGGATGGAATGAACATTTTAGTTGATGGCGGGGTCCTAAGCAATTTTCCTATGTGGCTTTTTGATAAGGAAAATGCACAAAAGGTAAGACCTGTCCTCGGTATTAAATTAAGACCAAGTGAATATGAAACTGAAAAACATAAAATAAAAAATGCGATTCAACTATTTGGAGCCCTATTTGAGACGATGAAGGATGCACACGATTCTAGGTACATTTCTAAAAAACATGTAAAGAACATTATCTTTATACCGACCGAGGGTGTGTTATCAACAGAATTTCATTTAACAGAGGAAAAGAAACATGAGTTGTTCGATCTAGGAAAAGAGAGAGCAAAACAATTTTTGAAGACATGGGGATATTAATAGGGATTAGACTAGGGTAAAAAGAAAATCGAGCGCCTATAGAGACGCTCGATTTTTCTTTTTACCCTTTTTGCCGTCGATAACAGTTAAGTGAGCAGGAGATTTCTTTTTTGTCTGGTTGCTCTTCTTTAATGATGCTAGCGTCCCAAGAGAGGAGGTTTTTACAGTTGAGTCTCCACCCTTTTGCTGTAATCGTTTTTTTGATTTTTTGGCGGCTTTAAGAAATGCACGCTGCTCTTTTTTCTGAGGGTTTGATTTGGAAAACTTCCGTACTAGGAAATAAACGGCTAGAACAATCAATGCGATGACAGCTATTCTCTGAATGAAACCGGCCGGATTAGCTGTAAATGAACCAACAAGGCCAAGTAAAGCAAGAATGATAAGTCCCCCAACAACAACATTAACAAATGTCCGATTTTTCAAGAAAGCCACCTCCCTAAGAGCATCTTAAGCATTTTTTTATTCTTTTAAACACGATAAAACAAGAATTTAGACAATTTCTTCGCTTTTAACCGAGTACTCAGATTCCTTTTCTCTTCTTAATAATTCGTTAAAAGAAAGTATTGCCACTTCGACTTGATCATTTTGTGGTTCCTTCGTTGTTATTAGTTGCAGCCAAAGACCAGGAAAACCTAGATACTTTAAAACTGGAATATCTCTAAGTTTATTAGTTAATTGAAGGATTTCAAAAGCAATACCCAAAACCACAGGAATTAAGAGGAGCCGGTCGACCACCCGTAACCAAAGCGGAGTTGAAGGTACCAGCATATAGACAAAAACACCAACAAAGACTGTAAATAGGATGAAACTACTGCCACAGCGGTAATGCAGACGGGAATGAGCCTGCACATTTTCAACGGTTAACTCAACCCCAGCTTCAAAGGTATTTATTACTTTATGTTCGGCGCCATGATATTGAAACACCCTTTTTATCAATGGAGTAAGTGAAACAAAATAAATATAGGAAATTAATAAAATTAGTTTAAAAAAACCTTCCACTAACACTTGAGCAAAATGCGATGGAAAAATTGGTTTTGTCAAAACTGCAAGGAACACAGGGATCAGCGTAAAAGCAAATTTACCAAATAAAAATGAAATAACACCAATTGCAGCAACACCAAGGTACATGGTCAATTTAGAGACTTCTTTTTCTTTTATGATTTCATCTTCCTTTGGATCCACATCAAATCTTTCCGTCGAGAAGTTTAAATGTTTCGATCCATTTGCACTCGACTCAATAATTGCGATAATCCCTCGCAGAAATGGGATTTTCTTTAGGATTGTAAAATAAGGATTTGCTTTACGAGGCAAATGAAAATATTCAACAGATTGATCCTTCCTGCGTACCGCGGTAACATAATGATGTTTTCCGCCAAACATAACACCTTCGACAACCGCTTGGCCGCCATAAACGGGTTTTTGAGAATTGGACATATACTTTACACCAACCTAATCTATAGTTGCACAACAGCTGAAAGATAAAATCTGTATGTACTTAATTCTATTCTACTAGAAAAACAAAAAAACCTCTAGGAATGACATAATATTTCCAATTAAAAAGTTTTTTTATATGTAAGGGATTGAATACCAAAGGACATAATAAGAAATGGAATTTATTATGGCCTTTTGTTGTCCCAATTATAGGACAGCATATCAAGTATATATAACAGCAAAAAGGGCACTTCCCGAATAAACAGAAAGTAAACGGAGGTTGTTACAATGGCGATTGAGAAGAAACTAGGAAATTATCCTAAGCCCATGTCCTTTTCGGTAATGGTATTTTGGACGGGTTTATTTGGAGGTCTGTTTTGGGGATTGATTGGCTGCATAGCGTCCTACTTAAGTTTTACAGAAATTCGTCCCAATGTCATTCTAGAGCCATGGGCACTAGGGCATTGGAAATACGAATGGCTGGGGACCGTCATTTCCATTATTTTAATTGGAATATGTTCCGTGGTAGCAGCATTTATTTACTATGCAGTGCTGAGGAAATTTACAGGGTTTTGGTTTGGGCTTGGCTATGGAATTGTATTGTTTTTGGTGGTGTTCTTTATTCTAAATCCACTATTTCCAGGTATTAAACCATTTTTTGATCTAAAAAGAGATACGATCATTACATCCATTTGTATTTATATCGTATATGGAATCTTTATTGGATATTCCATAAATTATGAGTATCAAAATAATAACGAGCAAGTGAAAGAGGAGTCCTCCTAAGTTACGATTAGTCGGATGAAGTAGGTTGTGATAAAATATTTTTGTCCTCATATGGATTTGAAAAGGAGAGTGGAGAGCAATGGGAAAAATAGAAAAACTAAGATCTAATTTTTCAACACTTGGAATTGATGGAATTTTGATCACTAGCCCATATAATCGTCGCTATATTTCAAACTTTACTGGCTCTGCCGGTGTAGTTTTAATTAGTGTGGAAAAAACTTTGTTTCTTACGGATTTCCGCTATATTGAACAAGCGACTAAACAATGCCAAGGTTTCGAGATTATAAAAATAACCGGAACGATTCCTGAAGAAGTTGCACAACAAGTGAAGAACCTTGGAATTCAAAAGCTGGGATTTGAAGAGGATTTTCTAAGCTACTCCTCCTTTAAATTATATGATAAAGAAGTTGACGCTGAACTTGTTCCGTTTTCTGGTGTAATCGAAAAGTTACGCTTGATAAAGACTGATGCAGAGATTAAGATATTAAAGGTAGCAGCTGATATTGCTGATGCTGCATTTAAACATATTTTAGACTTCATTGGTCCAGGAAAAACTGAATTAGAAGTATCTAATGAGTTAGAGTTCTTTATGAGGAGAGCTGGTGCCACATCCTCTTCATTTGATACAATCGTTGCTTCTGGTCATCGCTCAGCACTTCCACATGGTGTTGCTAGCGATAAGGTCATTGAAGCAGGGGACATTGTAACAATGGACTACGGCTGTTACTACAATGGATATGTTTCTGATATTACGCGGACAATTGCGATTGGAGAGCCAGACGCGAAGCTTAAAGAAATTTATGAAGTTGTACTTGAAGCCCAATTACTTGGAATGGCTGGAATCAAACCAGGTTTGACAGGGAAGCAAGCAGATGCAATAACACGAGACTACATAACAGAAAAAGGTTATGGTGAATACTTTGGTCATTCAACCGGGCACGGTATCGGACTTGAGATACATGAAGGCCCTGGTCTATCGATGAAGTCTGAGGTAATATTAGAACCTGGAATGGTAGTAACATGTGAGCCGGGTATCTATATCCCAGGTCTTGGCGGCGTTCGGATTGAAGATGATACATTGATTACAAAGGACCATAACGAAGCACTCACACATTCTACAAAAGAACTAATTATACTGTAATGATTTTTTAGGAGGATCTTAATATGATATCTGTAAATGATTTTAAAACAGGATTAACAATTGAAGTGGATGGCGGCCTATGGCGTGTCCTTGACTTCCAACACGTAAAGCCAGGTAAAGGAGCAGCCTTTGTTCGTTCCAAGCTTCGTAACCTTCGTAATGGAGCTATTCAAGAAAAAACATTCCGTGCAGGTGAGAAAGTAGAGAAAGCTCAAATCGATAACCGTAAAATGCAATATCTTTATGCAAGCGGTGATAATCATGTATTTATGGATATGGAATCTTACGAGCAGGTAGAACTTCCTGCTTCAAGCATTGAGTATGAATTAAAGTTTTTGAAAGAAAATATGGAAGTACAAATTATGATGTTTAATTATGAAACTCTTGGAGTAGAATTACCAAACAATGTAATTTTAGAGGTTGCTGAAACAGAACCGGGTATTAAGGGGGATACGTCTTCTGGTGGTACCAAGTCAGCTACCCTTGAAACAGGTCTTTCTGTTCAGGTTCCTTTCTTCATCAATCAAGGGGATAAGTTAATTATCAATACGACTGATGGATCATACGTGTCACGTGCATAATCAGTTCAAAGCCTTAGTCCGAAAATTGTCGGATTAAGGCTTTTTTTTAACAATTTCTCCATAGTTTCTCCTAAGTTTCTGCACACTTTTTCAATATAGTAGGTGTGTAGAAAAAATAAAGGAGAAGATAAACATGAATATGACACATTATATGGGTTTACTAGCAGACAATCAGCCTTGGAATTTATTAATTTTTATGGCGGTTCCAGTAATTTGTGCTGAAATCCTTGCAATTTCGGAAATTGCCATATTATTTACAAGGAAATTAGATAGTGCATTAAAAAAATTGAATAAAGTAACCGGCATATTTGCAGGCTTTTATTTTACTGGCATATTCATTTATTTAATGAAAACTGCTTATATCCCACTAACGGTAAACGGGGAGTGGAAAGGCTGGATTGATGTTGTAGCCGTTACATTCTATTTACTTGGAATTATCCCATTTCTTGGCATGGCCCTACTTGATTTAGGTCTTATTTATAGAAATAAAACAGAAGAAGAAAAGCTGAAAATTCATGCGATCTTTGTTAGTATTTTTCTAGTGGTTGCACACATTGCCATGATTTTTGGAATGATTGATCCTGCACTAGGAACAGGTGGCCATTCAGGACATGATATGAGTAATATGTAATTTGAACCACTGGAAGTCTATTTAAGATTTTTCAGTGGTCTTTGCTTTTATTACGACTTTACTTTAACATCCGTAAAAACTTCACTAAATAGTAAGAATTAGTTACTAATTGGCTAATTTCTTTTTGCTAAACTGAAGTAGTACAAAAAATAATAGGGAAGGGGTGCAACAGATCATGAAACGATTTACATCTCTCTTGTTCCTTGGGATTTTGTTTGCAATTGTAGCCGCTGGCTGCAGTTCTAAACTTAATGATCAAAGTTGGAAACTTGATAAAAAACATTCGCCATTACCTGATTTTGTTCTGAATACATCTGAAAAAATTAATGAAACTTATGTTATGGCTGCAACTTATCCTGAAGTCGTAGCATCTGTTCCTTGCTATTGTGGATGTGTTGTCGAAGGACATAAGAGCAATCTAGATTGCTTTGTCAAACAAGTTGGTGAAGACAATGCAGTAACAGAATGGGATTCTCACGGAATATCTTGCGACACCTGTATTGATATTGCTCGAGATGCGGTTGAAATGCATCTTAGTGGAAAAAATACGAATAAAATATATCAATTAATCACAGAAAAATATAAAGATATTGGGGAGCCAACCCCAACACCTGAACCTAATTAAGGGGTAACCCATGAAGAAAATACTAATCGGATTTTACATTTTGATTATTATTGGAATTATTGTCTGTTTAAGTAATAGCCATATTTTTGATAGCAAGAAATCAGAAGCAATTGCTGCAGGTGAAAAGATATATAACAAAAATTGTATATTTTGTCACGGCGAAACAGGAAAAGGGGAAGGCCCAAAAACGGGGACGGCTTTAAATAGCCAGAATTTTTTAAGCTCCGTATCCGATAAAGATCTGTCTAATTATGTGAAATATGGAAGAGAAGGCACAGTCATGCCTGCTTACGGTCCTCGAATGTCAGATAAGGATTTAAAAAATCTTGTTGCTTATATAAGAGACTGGCAGACAGAAGAAATCGAGTTTGATGTGCCAAAAACGATTTCAGGTAATCCTGAAAATGGAAAAGCACAATATAATTTGTATTGTCTCAATTGTCATGGTGAAGCAGGGACAGGTAAGGATAAAATGGGAACCGCTCTCTCTAATCCACAATACCTGAAATATACAACTGATTAGCAAATATGGATTAATGCAGCCTACGGTCGTGAAGAAACTAGAATGGGCCCTTCATTAAAGGGGCTTGAAGGCGCACGCCAGCTCAAGAAAAAAGATATTACCGATATTGTTACTTATATCCGATCTTTGGAGAAAAAATAAACTGAATACAGCATAAAAGACCTGAATCCATTACAAGAGGATACAGGTTTTTTTTTGCCCATTTTTAATTTGTGAACATTTTGTGGTGGTTTTTTGTCGAAACCGCAACGATTTTTATCCTTTAACAAAATGTTCAAGAGTGAATCAACAAATAAGGATTGATAAAGATTATATTTATTTCAAAGAGGACTATAGTGAAAAATAGTACTTTCTATTGATAAGTTTTTTAAGTCAAGGAGGATTAAGATGCTTAAAAATAAGTTGTTGGCATTATTCGTAATCGTATCATTTTTAACGAATTTCATCATCCCGAAGGCTAGTGCTGAAACAGCCTTTCAGGCAGAAAAATTTCCTTTTAAGGAAATGCAGATTCAGGTAATGCCAGAGTTTGATTATCCCGAAGGTTGGTCGCGAGATATTCCATCTTTACTAGTGGGACAGTACGGAACAATTACCAATAAAAGTGGTCAAGATTACGATGGGAAGATTGAGATTCCCGTTCCAGCAATGGAAATAGGCTTTGAAGCCTTCTTGGTAGCAGAATTCCCAGAAAAAAATAAGCCTGAAGTACAGCGTCCCTATGATGTTGATAAAGAAAATGGGATCATTACTTGGAAACCAGCTAAAGCAATTAAGAATAACGAAACCTACGAATTTGTCATTGAGTACTATACAAAGTCAATTGACGTGAAGGACAACAAGAGCTTTACATATGAACTTAAAAATAAAGCTGATATCGAGCTGTTAGATGTTATCTTTTATGCTCCAATGGATGCAAAGGAAATAAAAATTGAGCCAAAAGCAGCAAATAATTCGAAAAATGAATATGGAGAAGAGCTCTATTACTACCAATACAAAAATGTAAAGGCAGATGCTGGCTTGAAATACTCTTTCTCATATAAGAAAGATGGTACTGAATCAACAATGGAGGCGATTAATAAAAAGCAGCCACCAAATGATGAAAACCATAGTGGTGTAACTGCAACAGACCAAGTTGTTAAAAACGGGGGAACCACTAATTCATCAAAACGTCCATTTATCGGGCTAGGTGGTGCATCGATCATCGGTATTGCAATCATCATTGCCGGACTCTTTGTTTTCATTGGCTTAAAAGGAAATAAACAAACAGCATCTAAGGTAGCCAGTCAAAATAAAAAACAACCGAAGAAGCCTTTTCCAACGGTTAAAAAAGACAACAAAACAGCGAATTCTGAAGAAAAGAAGGAACTGCGCAAAAAACTTTTAACTGGAAAGATAGACCAAGAAATGTACGAAGAAGAAATGAAAAAATTAATCTAATGAGGTGAGAAGAATGAAAAAAAATACGATTATCATGCTTGGTGGGTTTATTATTGCAGGAGCTATTGTATTCCTTCTGATGGCAGCAACTCCTGGTTCAAGTGGTGTTGAGTTAACGATGAAAGACCTCTTGGCTACTCAAGACCAACATAAAGATGATTTTGTAACTGTAGAAGGATTACTTATTGAAGATTCAATTAAATGGAATCCAGACAAAATTGAGTTTAAGTTTGATGTTAAAGATAACGACGGAAATGTTATGCATGTTATTCATAATGGTACCAAACCAGATAACTTTGCAGAAGGTGTCATTACTATTCTCCAAGGGGCTCCGACCAAAAAGAATACATTTGTGGCAGAGACAGTTAAAACTAGATGTCCTTCTAAGTATGAAGGAAAAGATATCAAAAATTATAATCCAGAGACACATAAAGATAAGTTAAATAAAACACCGAATGAAAAATAACAGGCTAACTTAAGAAGGTGACGAAATGTATTTATTTGCCAACGCAACGATTTATATAGGCTTAGCCATCGCAATTTATTCACTCCTCATTATCACGTTGGGGATTAGCACGAAAAATCAAAAGTTTATTAACAGTGGTAAAGGTGGATTGATTGCATTATTAGTATGTTCATCACTTGCAATGCTTTCATTGTTCTACCTATTAGCAACCTCTCAATTTCAATACGAATATGTTCATGATTACACAAGCAGTGAACTACCTATTATCTATAAACTTACCGCACTATGGGCGGGTAATGCAGGCTCGTTGTTATTGTGGACATTCTTCTTGACTCTTTATACTTGTATGATTGCTTTCTCACGGAAGTTAAAAGGAAACCCGATGATTCCATACATATCGGCCATCTTACTTGCAAATGCAGTTTTCTTCTTTTTTATTTTAGGTTTTGTTGCAAAACCTTTCCTTCTATTAAATGAGATTCCAATAGAAGGAAAAGGATTAAATCCAATGCTTCAAAATCCAGGAATGATCATTCATCCTGTCACACTTTACCTTGGTTATGTAGGCCTTGCCATTCCATTTGCTTTTGCGATGGCGGCATTGATTTTGAAAAATGTCGATGATTTCTGGATTAAAATGACTAGACGTTGGACAATTATTGCCTGGTTATTTTTAAGTCTTGGAAATATCTTTGGTGGTCAATGGGCATATGTTGAACTTGGCTGGGGCGGTTACTGGGCATGGGATCCAGTTGAAAATGCATCCTTTATGCCATGGTTAACAGCAACTGCCTTCATACATTCCGTTATGATTCAAGAACGGAAAAACATGTTAAAAATTTGGAATATCAGCTTAATCATTGTCTCCTATGCACTTACCCTATTTGGTACATTCTTAGTGCGAAGCGGCGTACTGACATCCGTCCATGCCTTTGCAAATTCAAACCTGGGATTATACTTCTTAATCTTCATGGGTGTGGCAGTCATCGGAGCACTATATGTGTTAATGAGCCGTTACAACCTGCTGAAACGCAGTGAAGGGGAATTTAATTCCTTTGTTTCTAAAGAGAGCAGCTTCTTAGTAAATAATTTATTACTTGTCGGAGCAGCCTTTGCCGTATTTTGGGGGACGATTTTCCCATTAGTATCGGAAGCAGTACGTGGTACAAAAGTAACGGTTGGTCTACCATTTTTTAATAAAGTTGAAGCACCAATTCTATTATCAATGATGTTTGTCATGGCAGTTTGTCCAATGCTTGCTTGGCAAAAATCTACCGTGAAAAATCTTAAGAAAAACTTCATGATTCCAGCTATCCTCGCTGTTCTTGGCATGATTTTGATGGTAGTGTTAGGAATTCAAAAAGCATGGGCAGTCATTGGTTATGGAGTAATCATTCTATTATTAATCACCCACTTCTTAGAGTTTTATAGAGGTGTAAAAGCTAGAAGAAAAATGACTAAAGAAACACCACTAGTGGCGCTGTACCGCTTGATGATTCGAAATCGCCGCAGGTATGGTGGATACATCGTTCACCTTGGTATTGCCTTCATCACGATGGGGATTATTGGCTCACAGAATTATGATTTACAAACAATGAAAACAGTCGATTTAGGGCAGTCAATTGAATTAAAGGATTATCGTATCAACTACGACCGACTTGATCAGAAGAAAGAAGGCATTAATGATATCGTCTATGCCGATGTAACCGTTTTTAGAAATGGTAAAAAGCTAGGCACTTACCAGCCAGAAAAGGTATTTTACGGTAACTGGGAACAGCCTTCTTCAGAAGTGGCGATCATATCCTCGCTTAAGGAAGACTTATACATCGTGTTAAGTGCATGGGAAGATGATGGAAAAGCTACATTTGTTGTAAAGATTAATCCAATGATGAACTGGTTATGGATTGGTTCATTCATGATTGTTATTTGCGCCCTGTTCGCCGTTTGGAACGAAAAATATGGGAATGTCACTCCGAGATACATGGGAGTACGCAGAGAGGTGTCTTAATATGAAAAACAAAATTTATATTGGCCTTCTCATAATAGCGTTCATTTTTCAAGGATCATTCCTACGCGTTGAAGCAGCAAAACAGATTGACTATAAATCAGCTGAATTCAAAGCGGTTGCTCAGCAATTCGCCTGCACATGTGGCTGTGGCCAGGATCATTATGAATGTGATCCGAATACGTGCAATCTTACCACAGAATTTAAAGCAGACCTGGTTGACATGATGAACAAGGGGTGGGATAAGGATAAAATTCGTGCCTATTATGTCAATATCTATGGTGAAGAAATATTGACTTCACCTGAAAAAAGCGGTTTTAGTTTAACAGCTTGGGTTCTACCGTTTGTAGTATTGGCCGCAGCGGGAATATCATTGTATTTCGTTATTCGTAAATGGGTTAAGAAAAAAGGCACAGATGAACCTGTTGCTGAGTACCAGAACACCGAGGATGAAGTAGAAGGAGAAATACTATCTTCCATGATTGATGAAGAACGCAAAAAGTATCTTTAGGATGTGAACAAAATGCAAGATATCACAGTCATCTCGATGATTTTTACCACCATATTTGCGCTAGCCTGTCTGTTTCTAATATTATCACCGTTATTTAAGTGGGATGCTTATTTACATGTTAGTTCAACGGGTCAGGATATCGGCGCCTCGAAAGAAGCACTATTAACAACACTTAATGAAATAGAATTTGAGTACAAGATGGATAAAATCTCACACGCTGATTATAAAGTTTTAAAGAAGCAATACGAAACAGAAGTTGCCAGCCTTATGAAGGAAGAAGAACAATTGATGGATACAAACATTGATAAAGATTTAATGGATGAAGTTGAAAAAGAAATTGAAGCTCAAATGAAAACTTATAAGAATAAAAAGGGGGAAGGAAAGTGATCAAAAAAATCACGGTTTTCTTCCTCGGACTGATGCTATTCATTCCATTTCATGGATTAGCAGCTTCTGATTCAAAGGTTTCGATTGATATGCATTATATCGTTGTCAGCCCTGCAGAAGATGGCTCAACGAATATGATGAATATGGTTAATTATACTAATACCTCAGGTGAAGAATATAAAGGTGACGGTAAAAGTGAAGCGGTCTTAAATGTAACCCTTCCCGAAGGCGCAGATGATCTCAATTTTTTAGATAATAAAATTGCCTTTAAAGAGGTTGACAAAGGATTCATTACAACCACGGCAATTCCAGGAAATCAAACGATGGTGTTGCCTTACAGTTATCGGATTGCAAAGGGAAAAGAAATTAATTTAAAAGCTTACTACAACGTACAAATGATGCAAATTCTCGTTCCAGAAGGAAGAGGGAGTATTGAAGTTAAGGGGGCTGTTGCAACTAGTCAAGGCAGTTTCAAATTCGATGACGAAAATTATTTTGGATACAGTATCGAAGGGATTAAAGCTAACCAATCGTTTACACTTGTTTATAAGCCAGATGTACAGCCTGCAGCGAATGAGACAAAAAAGTCGGAAACAACTAATAAAAGTAATAGTTCGGTTACACACACGGCGCCTGCTTTCCATAATCCAGGTCATCTAAGAATATGGGCACAGTCCCCGCTACACCGCTTTGATCCACACGTCTTTTTAATTATTATAGGAGCTATTGTCATTGCGGGAATCTCCTATTATATCTATTTCAGAAGGAAAGCAAAGCTGGAAGAGGAAAGACTTGGAGCAGATAAAGAAGAGAAGGCATTTAAACTTTTAATGGCAAAGCAAAAAGCCATAATGGATAAGATCATTGAATTGGAAGAATCCTTCGGAGATGGAAAGCTTTCAGAGGATGAATATCATGCAAAGCTAGAAGCTTATAAACAGCATCTTGTCCAAGTAAAATTAAACTTACGTAATTTTGTAGAGTAGTAGCTGGGATGGGAGAGACTGCAAATGATAGAAATAAAAAAGCTAACAAAGCAAGCGGATAATAAGCTCATCCTTCGTGGTGTAGACCTCTCAATCAAAAAAGGAGAAACGGTTGCCATCCTTGGACCAAATGGTGCCGGAAAAAGTACGCTTCTAAAAGTACTAGCAACCTTAATAAAACCTACATCTGGGTCTATATTGGTTAATAATATGGATTTGAAAAAAAATCATATTGAAATAAAAAAAATAATGGGTTATTTACCCCATTCCAGTTTGCTTTATGACCATTACACTCCATTAGAAAATATTGTGTTCTTTGGGAATATCTATGGTGTTAAAAATGTTGAACAACGAGCGATTGCGCTTGTCAAAGAAGTAGGATTGTCATTCTTTTTAAATGAACCGGTAAAGAATTTCTCCCGTGGAATGATTCAACGGATTGCAATTGCACGAGCGATTGTTCATGAACCGGAAATTCTCCTTTTGGACGAACCACACACAGGATTAGACCAAGGAGCGATTACCATTCTTAATAACGTTATTCTTTCCATGAAAGCAAAAGGCACGACTACTTTAATGGTTACACATGATTTCAAACAAGCAGCTGAAATCTGTGACAGAATTATCATTGTGAAAAATGGCAAGATCGTCGATGATTTTAGGATTGAAAATCAAAACTTAGGTTTTGTTTCAGAAAAATATGAGCAATTAGTGGAGGGAGTATCATGAACCTTTTTCGAACCGCCCTCTTACTAGCAAAAAAGGATTTATATTCCGAATTAAAAACAAAACAAATTATGGTGACCCAAATTATTTTCGCTGGTCTGGTGATTGTTGTTTTCAGCTTCGCCTTTGACCCTGCCAATAATACAACAAAAGCAGTTATACCAGGAGTCATTTGGGTCATTATCGTCTTTGCTGGAATTTTAGGTCTTAACAGATCATTTATATCCGAGCAGAGAAATGATACGATGCAAGGATTATTGGTTGCACCAATGGAGGCAGCGAGCATTTATTTAGGAAAGTTCTTAGCCAATTTTGCGATGATGCTGATCGTAGAACTGGTTTCCATCCCGTTTTTATTTTTGTTATTTGATTTTAAATTTTTTGGGAGCATTCCTTATTTTATCTTAGTTGTATTCTTAGGCAGTTTTGGATTTATCGCTATTGGAACATTCTTGGCGGCATTGGCAGCCAATTCCAAAAGCAGTGAGATGCTGCTTCCACTATTGCTGTTTCCAATTACAACGCCAATCCTAATCGGTGTTGTTCAAGCCACTCGAATCATCTTAACGAATATGGAGAAATTTTCAAGTGCAGTCGCTTGGATTCAGTTGGTCACTGCGTACGATGTTATCTTCTTTGTTGTTTGTTTCTTATTAATTGATTATGTGCTGGAGGTTTAAGTGATGAGTATGAATCTCGAACGAGAGAAAGCGGTACTTACTGGATCTCAATTAACTGCTAAGAAGAGCCCAGATCTATCAAAGATTTTGTTTGGTTCTACAGTTATTTCCATGTTTGTCGCCCTTTATTTTATCTTTATCTTTTCTGCTGAAGAAGTAACAATGGGAGCAGCCCAAAAAATCTTTTATTTTCATGTTAGCTCAGCATGGCTGGCGTTCATGGCATTTTTTGTGACATTTGTATTCAGTATTTTATTCTTAGTCAAGCGGAAAAGAATATTTGACACCTATGCTTATATTTCTGCAGAAATTGGTGTGGTCTTTACAATCATTGTCTTAACAACTGGTCCAATTTGGGCAAAATCATCATGGAATACTTGGTGGGTTTGGGAGCCGCGGTTAATTACAACGTTAATTCTTTTCTTTATCTATATAGCCTACATTATGATTCGTCAAATGGATGGAGTATGGGATAAAAAAGCCAGACTTGCTGCTGTATTTGGAATCATCGGGTTTGCTGATGTTCCAATCGTATTTTTCGCGATTCGCTGGTGGCAAACAAAGTTTCACCCAATCGTGTTTGGTGAGGGACCTTCCCAAAAAGGTGGAGGTATTGAGAGTTCTATGCTAGTGGCGTTGTTTGTTTCACTTGCAGCATTTACCATTCTATATTCATACCTTCTTCATAAAGGTGTTTCTTTTGAAAATATGAAACTTAAAGTAGAGCGGTATAAAGAAAAATTAAGAGAAGAATTGGAAAAATAGGAGGAATTTATCATGGGTTTTGAATTTATGTATGGTGCCTATTCTGTTGCATGGGTTGTTATTTTTGGATATATGTTAATACTCGGTAAAAGACACTCAAAGCTTAAGAAGGAAATTGAATTCTTAAAACAACTAGAAAAATAACTAGTAGTAATAATTAGGCCTGTGAAGCATTAACAGGCCTTTTGCATAGAACCTTACTGGTGTCAGGAGGAAATACGATGAACAAGCGGGTCATCAAATTACTCGTATTGATTCTTATTGTTGGTATGTTTGGTTTCTTTGGTTATAGTTTAGTTACAAAAGGTGAACATACAGATGTTGGTGATCAGGCATATAATTTTTCGTTGCCAAATTTGGATGGAAGTACAACCAAGCTCTCCGATTTTAAGGGGGAAGTGGTTATTCTGAACTATTTTGCCAGTTGGTGTGCTCCATGTAAAGAGGAGTTACCAGAGCTAGAATCCTTCCAAAAAGAATATGGTGATCAATATCATTTTCTTATGATTAATCGCGGCGAGACAATGGATAAGATTAATAAAGTAACAGAGAAAAATAAAGCTGGAATGAACTATTTATTTGATTATAATGCAAAGGTTTCTAAAATGTATAATGTGACAGGGCAGCCTGAAACCTTTGTGATTGATAAACAAGGAATTATTAGAGAACATTTTAACGGTCCAGTTACAGAAATGCAGTTATATAATTGGGCGAAGAAATATGATAAATAAACTCACAAAAAAGGATTGAACCTGATTATAAGGTTCAATCTTTTTTTCTTGGCTTTGTTAACTAGCCAAGTTGATTTCCGCTCCAGGCGCTTCGCTTTTCGCGAGCGGTCCGGGGAGCCTCGTCCTCCCGCAGGAGTCTTCGCGCCTTCCGCTCCAATCAACGTAGGCTATAAAATCTACAATGTCCCTTACACAGCCTTTTTCTAAAACGGTTTAAAGTGAAATTCTGCGATCACATCAGCCTTGACTGTTATTTGTCCTGGTTCAATTTGTGTGGAGGCAGCTCCTTTCACGAAAGCTCCAGGCTGGTTAATAACAGGCTGGACCGTTCTGCCTCCTTCGATAATTAACCTCGGTGTGGGGATTAACGATACATTTAAGGTCCCTGCAATGGTTTTAGCCCTTTCAATTGCATTATTTACTGCCATAACTAAGACCTGTTTATAAAAAGACTCTTTGTCTTTCACTGTAAATTGGACGTTAGAAACATAGTTCACACCGTTTTGAACAGCGGTATCCACGACCTTGCCAACGATTGATAAGTCCTCTATTTTTACCTGCAGGATATGGGTTATTTTATAACCACGAAATATTTGTTTCCCTTGGTCATAATCGTAATCTGAATCAATTCGATAATCGAAGGTTTGTATATTATTTTGGGTAATTCCCAGTGAAATAAGAGAGTCGATTACCTTTGTTACTTCAAGAGAATTCTGCTGCTGGGCGGTTATTACTTGCTTGCTTTCCGTTATAATTCCTAGGTTTACCGAAGCGGAGTCAGGTTGGATTGCCATTTCTCCTTCACCAGACACTTTAATTAAATAGTCCTTGGGAGGTAATCCATTTCGATTTAACGGATGGTAATTATACACTTCCCTCTCCCCCTTATGTTTATTCTTTCTTTAAAATACGACTGACCTCCAAAAATGTTCCGATATTAAAATTTATCCCTTTCTACTTATCTTATTTTTGTTCTAGCATTCATCTCAGAAAATAGAAAAGAAATGACAGTTTTGAAAGTCATAATGTGACCAAGCAGGCATACATTTTAAATAATGAGAAAGGCAAATACGAGGAGGTTGCACACGTGGAAACGATCCTAAACTTTTTACCAAAAAATATAGCCGACCTAATCAGCAAAATCCCTCCTAACCAAAAAGAAGAACTGGAAGAAATCCGCATACGAATTAACCGACCGATTGAAATGACGATGAAAGGCGCACCCAGGTTTTTACCGTATATTGTCCAGCCTGATGATGCGTTTCACCTAATGAATAAAATAAGTCATTTCTCCATCTATACCCTCGAAGAGGAACTTAAGCAAGGATTTATAACTGTTTCCGGGGGACATCGGATTGGGCTGGCTGGTAAGGTGATCCTCGAGGGTGGAAAGGTCAAGGCGATCAGGGACATTTCCTCTTTTAATATTCGGATAGCTAGGGAAAAGGTAGGGATAGCTGAACCAATTATCCCATATATCTATCAGGGAAATTGGATGCATACGATGGTGATTGGTCCGCCCCAAACTGGAAAAACAACATTACTGCGTGATATTGCAAGAATTGCATCCTCAGGTTACTTAGCAAGGGGCATACAGGCAAATAAGGTAGGGATTGTAGATGAACGAAGTGAAATTGCTGGGTGTGTTAATGGGATACCGCAATTGACCTTTGGTGACCGTTTGGATGTGCTAGATGCCTGTCCGAAAGCTGAAGGAATGATGATGATGATTCGCTCGATGAGTCCAGATATTCTGGTTGTTGATGAAATAGGCCGGAAAGAAGATGCTGAAGCCATCCAAGAGGCTGTTCATGCGGGAATAAAGTTAATGATGACCACTCATGGGACGAGCATTGAAGAAGTTAGAAATAGACCATCTTTACGGACGATTCTTGATCAAAAAATTTTTCAACGTTTTGTTGTCCTTAGCAGGGCATCAGGGCCGGGAACTATTACTCATATTTTAGATGGAAATGGTAAAGAAATGAATCAAAAAGTGAGAGTGACATAAATGATTAAGCTTATAGGTGCTGTTTTCATAATTGTCGCAACAACATGGATCGGATTTGAGATTTCCAGACGTTTTAGTGAACGACCAAGGCAGCTTAGGGCATTAAGGACTGCACTTCAATCACTTGAAGCAGAAATAATGTACGGCCATACGCCATTACATGAAGCAGCCAGAAGGTTAGCAGAACAGCTTACAAAGCCGCTTTCAACCTTTTTTGAGTCCTTTTCCAAGAAATTAACAGACACCGAAACAACGGTAAGAGACGCTTGGGAAACAAGTTTAAGAGAAATATGGAATTCTACAGCATTAAAGCAGGGAGAATTTGAAATTATGAAGCAATTTGGGGAAACCCTGGGTCGACATGATCGTATGTCCCAGCAAAAACATATCATGCTGACACTAACACATCTTGAAAGAGAAGAGGCGGATGCAATTCAAGCCCAAGCAACATACGAAAAAATGATCAAGAGTCTCGGATTCTTATCAGGATTATTACTGATTATTTTATTATTTTAGGGGGAAATGCAATGGGGTTAGAAGTGGATATTATTTTTAAAATTGCTGGTGTGGGAATAGTTGTTGCCTTTTTGCATACCGTTCTTGACCAGGTGGGGAAAAAAGAATACGCACAGTGGGTAACGTTGTTTGGGTTTATCTATATATTATTTCAGGTAGCATCCATTGTGGATGATCTCTTCCAAAAAATTAAATCTGTATTTTTATATCAATAGAAGGGGGGGCCCTAAGATTGAAATCATAAAAATAGTTGGCATAGCTCTTGTAGCAACCTTTCTAGCTTTAATTGTGAAAGAACAAAAGCCAAATTTTGCATTCCTCTTAGTTGTCTTTGTAGGTTGTGTTATTTTTCTTTTTTTGGTGGATAAAATTTATGAAATCATTCATATGCTTGAGAAACTGGCAGTGAATGCAAAAGTGAATATGGTTTATATCGAAACGATTTTAAAAATCATTGGAATTGCTTATATTGCTGAATTTGCCGCCCAGATTACAAAGGATGCTGGTCAGGGAGCACTCTCTTCTAAAATTGAATTAGCTGGAAAAATTATTATCCTTGCTATGGCGATCCCAATTCTAACTGTTTTGATTGAAACGATAATCAAACTTATTCCTAGTTGATGACAAACCTGAAAAAGAGGTGTAGATAGAATTGAAGCAGCGATTGCAGTTTATTCCTATTATAGTTCTTGTATTCTTTTTTTTATCCTTTACAGGTGTACAAGCTGCCGAAGAGACTAAAGACCCAAACCCTCTTTCTCCGCAGGAGTTAGTTGATGCCCAGCTTAAATCCCTTGATATTACAGAACTCAAACAATTTTGGGAGGATATTACCTATAAATACGGGGGATTTCTTCCCGAAAGCCAGAAGGGAAGCTTGTATGACTTTGTTAGCGGCGAGAAGAAATTCTCATTTAAACAATGGGGGTTGGGAATAGTAAAGTTTGCCTTTCAAGAGTTTGTTTCTAATGGAAAATTGCTGGGGTCATTGATCATGCTAACCATCTTTAGTATGTTCCTTCAATCGATGCAGAATGCCTTCGAGAAAAGCGCGATTAGCAAGGTCGCATATTCAATCGTTTATATGGTCTTAGTCATAATTGCCCTGAATAGTTTCCATATCGCCATCAGTTATACAAATGAAGCAATCGGATCGATGATCTCCTTTGTGCTAGCACTTGTTCCACTGTTACTCGCATTAATTGCAGCCTCTGGCGGTCTTATATCAGCAGCTTTCTTTCATCCGGTGATCTTGTTTTTAATGAATATAAGCGGTTTATTCATGCAGTATATTATCCTGCCTCTCCTGTTTCTAGCCACCTTGTTGAGTATTGTAAGCACGATGTCAGAACAGTATAAAGTGTCACAATTAGCTGCCCTGCTAAGAAACTGGAGCATTGGGTTAATGGGAATCTTCTTGACTGTGTTTCTAGGTGTTATTTCAGTACAGGGAGCATCAGCAGCTGTAACAGATGGTGTTACGATCAGGACAGCGAAATTTGTAACGGGGAACTTTATACCTGTAATCGGCCGGATGTTTACAGATGCTACAGATACGGTGGTTAGTGCATCTGTCCTATTAAAAAATACAGTAGGCATTGCTGGTGTTGGTATCCTACTTATCATTGTAGCCTTCCCAGCCATTAAAATCTTAATGATTGCCTTTATCTATAAATTCGCTGCCGCTATCTTGCAGCCATTAGGCGGAGGGCCAATCATTACCTGCTTGGATATTATTAGTAAGAGTGTCATTTATGTCTTTGCTGCTTTAGGAATCGTTTCACTGATGTTCTTTTTATGTATAACAGTTATAGTTGCGGCAGGAAATCTGACGATGATGATGAGATAGGGGGGATTCATATGGAATTTTTAATAGAGTGGGTAACGAATATTATTCTCTTTATCTTGTTAGCCACGGTAATTGATATGCTCCTCCCCAATTCAAGTATGCAAAAGTACACAAAAATGGTTACAGGACTCCTTTTAATTGCCATTATTCTTACCCCAATCTTTAAATTGATTTCCAAGGATTTTGAATCAGCAATGGGTTCGATCCCTTCATATCAAGCTCCTGGAGAAAAAAATATGAAAAATTCAATAGATTTAAAGAAAAAAGAAATACAAGCCCAACAACATGCATATATTTTAGAAGAAATGGCTGTCCAACTGAAAAAGGACGTGAAAGAGGAGTTGATGGAACAATACGGATTGGAGATAGCAAAAATTGATCTTGCTACAAATGAAGAAAGCGACCAAGCATTCCCAGACAACCTCCAAAAGGTTATGGTTCTTCTGAAGCAACCAGAAAATGAAGTGAAGACAGTCGAAGCGATCAAACAAGTCGAAATTAACACAGAAACACCTCTTCCATCTAAAAGCTCAACAGAAGAAGCTGAAAAAATTGCCGCTTTTCTTTCGCAAAAATGGAATGTGACCGAAAAAACAGTTGAAGTTTCGATTGAAGGGGGGATTAATAACCAAAATGAATAACAACCAAGGACCATTTTCATGGCTTAAAAAGGTGCTCAAAATAGAAGGTAAATCTGACAAGAAACCAGGGAAATACCAGTATATGCTTGTTGTTCTATGTATCGGTGCAGCCTTTATGCTTGTTGGCAATATTGTATTTAAAACAGATTCGAACTCAGCTGATACACCTGTTGCGACGAGTGAAAAAGTAGATTCCGAAGATGTACCGGCATTTGGTCTAAATAAGGGCTCAAGCAATAAGGCATTGGATAAATATGAAGAAAAATATGAAAATCAGCTTAAGAAAGCCCTTCAGGAAATGCTAGGGGTTAACAATGTTACAGTTGTTGTCAATATTGATTCCACTGATAAGAAAGTGCTTGAAAAAAATAGGGTTTCCAAATCACAAACGACTGAAGAAACAGATCGAGAAGGTGGGGAACGGAAAGTTGAGGAAGCCTCAATTGATGAACAACTAGTGATTATCCGTGAGGGTGAAAAAGAGGTTCCGATTGTAGTAGAAACGAAAAAACCTGAAATTCGCGGTGTCTTAGTGGTTGCGAAAGGCGCAGAGAATATACAAGTGAAAAAGTGGATTGTAGAGGCAGTTACACGCGCTTTAGATGTACCAAGTCACCGAGTTGCTGTCATGCCTAAAAAATAAAAGGGGTGTTTTCCTATGCTATTGAAAAAACAAACAGTTTGGTTATTAACGATGTTAAGTTTAGTAGTTGTATTATCTGTTTATTACATTACCTCTCCGGAACAGAAGAGTAATGATCTAGCTGCTGTTTCGCAAAAAGCGAAAGATCAAAATCAGGGTAAAACAAAGACGGAAGCTAAGGATGATAAAACAATTGTATCAACTGTTGCGGGTGATGAAGCGTTTGAAGAATTACGTATGAAGCTCGATGACCTAAGGAGCGAACAGCGAGAGGATTTAACGACCGAGCTGGCCTCCACAGATATTCCTGCGGTTGAGCGAAGTAAAGTAAAAGATCAAATGGACAAATTGAATCAAACGGCCAAAAAAGAAGAAATTCTTGAAACGTTAATTAAAACAATGGGCTATGAAGATGCATTAGTAAGAGCTGATGGTGAAAAAGTAAGAGTCACAGTTAAATCTAAGATGAAACCTTCAGCAACTGAGGCCAATAAAATCATCTTACAGGTGAAAAAAGAAATTGGAGAAACCAATTATGTGGCAGTAGAATTCCAACCAACGAAATAAATGTAACAAAAAAGGAAAGTCAACGACTTTCCTTCAGATTGTCGAGAAAGGGTATTTTTCTCGGCAATTTTTTATTCTCAGCATTTAATTATTCATTGTACCTGCTAATGGGCCTGTTGATTTCCGCTCTAGGCACTTCGCTTTCCGCGGGCGTGCCGGGGAGCCTCCTCGTCGCTATGCTCCTGCGGGGTCTCCCCTGCCCCGTACTCCCGCAGGAGTCTGCGTGCCTTCCGCGGAAATCAACAGGGAGGTAATCAACCTAAAGAATTGCAACACACTTTTTCTAGCCTTGCTAATTGTGTTGCAATCTTTTTCATATTTTGGCAGGCTGCTGTAAGGAGAGCCTGTTCGCTTGCTTTCTTCAATCCCCGTAACCGGCAATAGAGAAGCCCGTGCAGCTCTTTTGTGTCTGCGAAGCTTCGCTCAATTTTTTCCTTTCTAAATTTATAAAGCATTTTTCCAGATTTAGATAAGCGATTTTCCCTTACCTTTTCCTTGTGCTCTTCCCAAACATGACGTGTCACTACTTTTACCTTATTTTTGGAGCGTGTACATTGGGAAAGAAGTGGGCAGTTTTCACATTTCTTCGAATCAGATTTATATCCTTTATAACCCTCACGGTTTGTTGTACCGTAGGGTAATTCTTGATTATTAGGACAAACGTATAGATCTCGTTCTTTTTCATATGTAAATTTCCATTTTGGGAATAAACCAGTAGTAGGATGAAATCTTCTATGGGCAATTACTCCAAAGATATTTCGGTCAGATAATCCCTTACAAATCGGGTTCGTGAGATAACCGGAATCAAGTGCCACAGCTTCTACCTTAAATCCAAATCGTTGGACCTGACAGTCCAACCGGCTTAGGTAAGGAACAGAATCATGAACATTTCCAGGAGTAACATATACATCGGTAATAATGTTAAATTTCATATCAGTAGTCCGGTGATCGAGATAACAAAACATTTCCTGCTTGTTTTCACGAGACATAAATCCACATTCAGAATCAGTGGTACTAACCCGAATTTCTTTAGTTTCCTTCACTTCTTCCCTTTCCTTTAACGGCTTTTTTCTGTGAGCTAATCTGTCCTCTTCTGCGGCTTTATTCAATTCATCAAAATATTCACGAGTCTATACTTCAATTTCTTGTTTTGTGAATTTATGTTTATTAGCGTTAGCCTTTAAATGAGTAGAATCCGAAAATAAGACACGACCACCTACCATCTTGTGATTCATTGCCTGGAGAACAATCTCATCAAATATTTCCTGAAAGATATCGGTACCTTTAAAACGATGTTGGCGATTCCAACTAATCGTTGAGTGGTGTGGAACAGGATCCTTAAATTTCAGGCCTAAAAACCAGCGGTAGGCAACATTCATTTCAATTTCTCTTTGTAATTGTCGCTCGGTTCGGATGCCATAAATATATCCAATAAACATCATTTTAAAGAGAATAGTGGGATCGGAAGGGCGTCCGTTATCATCACTATAATAAGGACGTACCTTTTCAAGAAGGAATGAAAGATCAATATATTTATCGATTAAACGAAGAAGGTGATTGTCAGGAACCAATTCATCAATAGAAACAATTTCATATTCACTTTGGGTAGATACTCTTGGTTTAAACATAGATTTCACCACTTAATTTTTATTGTTTGGTTGTGTTAAGAGCAGTGCATTATTGATTTTATAGCTCTATTGATTTGCGCGGAAGGCACGCAGACTCCTGCGGGAGTACGGGGCAGGGGAGACCCCGCAGGCGCTTCAGCGCCGAGGAGGCTCCCCGGCACGCCCGCGGAAAGCGAAGTGCCTGGAGCGCAAATCAACAGACATGTTGCAAAGCCTATATATTAATAATATGTTAATGAATTAACGCGGTGAATTGTTATAATTATTGTAGAAAATAAGAGGCTGTCGAAAGATTCTCGACAGCCTGAAGGAAAGTCAACGACTTTCCTTTTTTGTTTTAATACCATGAAATAGGTTAAAATAATATGTTGAATGACAGCCAACTGTAAAAGTTCCCTTTTGTTAATAAAAATATTATGATAAGAGAGGAAGTATGTGAGAGGGAAATTTTAATGGAGATAATTTCCATCATTGAACTTTCACTAGGTATTATCGTATAGTTATAGTAGTTAGTCATAATTTTGTAGTACGAGGGGTGTAACTCAATGTTAAAAGTACAAGAAATTCGCGAATTGATTAAATTAGTGGACCAATCAAGTATTGATGAATTTGTATATGAAAATGAAGGTTCAAAAATTAAAATGAAAAAAAATGGTGCAGTTACATATGTTTCACAAGTAAGTCCGGCTCCACAAGAAACTCAATTTATATCGCCAGCACAACCAGTCTTATCTACAGCAACACCTTCCGTTCCTGTTCAGGAAGTAAACCAGGAAGTTCAAAAAGAGGAGACTGTAAAGCAAGCTGATACATCCAATCTTCATAAAATTGTTTCTCCAATGGTAGGGACTTTTTATGCTTCACCAACTCCAGACACTGACGCATATGTTAAACTGGGTTCTAATGTAACAACAGATTCGATTGTATGTATTGTGGAAGCTATGAAATTATTTAATGAAATTGAAGCTGAAATTAACGGCGAAATTGTTGAAATACTTGCTAAAAATGGACAATTAGTAGAATACGGACAGCCTTTATTTTTAGTAAAGCCTGAATAAGGAGCGATAACAGGATGATTAAAAAACTGTTAATTGCAAACAGAGGAGAAATTGCAGTTAGAATTATTCGAGCGTGCAGGGAAATGGGAATTGAATCTGTTGCCGTTTACTCGGAAGCGGATCGTGAAGCATTACATGTACAGCTCGCAGATGAGGCCTATTGCATTGGCCCTACTTCATCAAAAGACAGTTATTTAAATGTAACAAATCTAATTAGTGTGGCTAAGCTTACAGCTTGTGATGCCATTCACCCAGGGTATGGCTTTTTAGCCGAAAACGCAGATTTCGCAGAGCTTTGCCGCGAATGCAATATAACATTTGTGGGTCCAAGCCCAGAGGCCATTACAAGAATGGGTACTAAGGATATCGCAAGGGAGACTATGCGTGAAGCCGGGGTCCCAATTGTCCCAGGTTCAACTGGGATTATAAATAATATCGATGAGGCACTTGAACTTGTAAAAAAAATCCAATACCCAGTTATCATAAAAGCAACAGCTGGTGGAGGTGGCAAAGGGATTCGTGTTGCCAAGAACGAGCAGGAATTAATTAAAGGCATCAATATTACACAGCAGGAAGCCATGACAGCCTTTGGAAATCCTGGTGTTTACATTGAAAAATATATTGAGGATTTCCGTCATGTTGAAATTCAGGTCCTTGCTGACTCCTTTGGTAACACAATTCACTTAGGAGAAAGAGATTGCACAATCCAGCGAAGGTTGCAAAAGCTTCTTGAAGAATCACCATCACCAGCATTAGATGGGGAAATCCGAGAAGAAATGGGTAATGCAGCCGTAAAAGCTGCAAAAGCAGTTGATTATTCAGGAGCGGGAACGGTAGAATTTATATATGACTACCGCAATCGAAAGTTTTATTTTATGGAAATGAACACCAGAATTCAGGTGGAGCATCCTGTTACAGAAATGGTCACTGGAATCGATTTAATTAAAGAACAAATCCGAGTGGCTTCTGGAGAAAAGTTAAAGTTAAAACAACAGGATGTCACTTTTACAGGATGGGCAATCGAATGTCGGATTAATGCCGAAAACCCAGAAAAGAATTTTCTTCCATCTGCAGGGAAAATCAACATGTACCTTCCACCAGGCGGGTTTGGCATACGTATTGATTCAGCAGCTTATCCAGGGTATACGATTCCGCCTTATTACGATTCTATGATTGCGAAGGTTATCGCATATGGGAACAGCAGGGAAGAGGCCATTTCAAGAATGAAACGTGCATTGAGTGAATTCGTTGTTGAAGGTATCCATACAACGATTCCGTTCCATTTAAAACTGCTAGATCATGAAAAGTTCGTCGAAGGCGGATTTAATACCAAATTCTTGGAATTGCATGATGTGATGAAGTCTATTTAATATCTGGAGGTGTTATTAATGAGTGAGTTTAGTGTCTTGGAAATGGAACAAGGCAATAACGGACATGGGAAAATTGAAATTGCTCCTGAAGTGATTGAGGTTATTGCAGGCATTGCTGCTTCTGAGGTGGAAGGTGTAGCCTCGATGCGTGGTAATTTTGCAACAGGTGTGGTTGAGCGTTTAGGGAAGAAAAACCATGGTAAGGGCGTAAAAGTCGAATTAACAGAGTCAGGAATAAAAGTAGATGTCTATTGTATGATGAAGTTTGGAGTATCCATTCCTTCCGTTGCAGGAAAAGTGCAGGATAATATTCGTCAAGCATTGTTGAATATGACTGCCTTAGATGCTGAAGAAGTAAATATTCATGTGGTTGGGATACACTTTGAAAACCATAAGAATGAACCAGAGAGCATTGACACAGAGATCTAAAACTTGGAAACCAAAGGAGAAAATTCCTTTGGTTTTTCTTTATTTGCAATTAAGTCCTAAATAAAAGTGCTTACATATTGGAAAAATAACAACCTTAGAGTGCGAATCATTTTTAGTTATGCTATTATCGTTTATGTGCAACCTATTCGAATACTTATTTACTATTTATGTATGAAAAATAGACAAAAATTAATTAATATCTCTAAAGGAGTTAATTGTATAATGAAAAGAAGAACAGCAAGGGAAAAGGCATTACAGGCACTTTTTCAAATCGATATAAGCAACACTGAGCCATCAGCAGCGATTGAGCATGTATTGGAAGGAGAGGCGGGTGACGAGTACCTATCTAAACTTGTTCTAGGGGTAGTCGAACAAAAAACCTTAATTGACAATTTAATCAGTGAAAATCTTGAAAAATGGTCCATAGAACGATTGGCAACGGTCGATCGAAATTTATTAAGAATAGCTACATACGAAATGAGGTTTTTCCGAAATGAAGTTCCGGAAAATGTTATTTTAGATGAAGCCATCGAAATAGCAAAAATATACGGAGATGACCAATCAAGTAAGTTTATTAATGGTGTTCTATCAAAGGTGAAACAAAAACTTCTTAACGATTAATTGATTGGATGCTCTTAAAACAAAGGAGAAGAGAAAATGACGGCTACTATTATTGATGGAAAAGAAATTGCGGCAAAAAAAAGAATGGAAATCGCAGAAGAGGTTAGCAGAATAAAAAAACTTGGGGTAACTCCTGGATTAGCAGTTATTCTTGTCGGAAATAACCATGCTTCTCGGACATATGTAACAAATAAAGAAAAAGCCTGCCAAGAACTTGGGATGAACTCTGTTTTAATTGAAATGCCAGAGGGAGTTTCCGAAGAGGAATTACTCTCAAAAATTGAAGAATTAAATCAGGATGATCATATTCATGGCATTTTGGTGCAGCTGCCAATCCCCAAACACATTGACGAAAAAAAAGTAATTGAATCGATCTCCCCTAATAAGGATGTCGATGGGTTTCATCCGATTAATATCGGCAGGATGATGACAGGGCAGAATGCCTTCTTACCATGTACGCCGTACGGAATTATGGTGTTACTTGAAGAAACAGGTATCTCAATAGCAGGGAAGCATGTTGTCGTGGTTGGGAGAAGTAATATTGTCGGAAAGCCGGTTGGTCAATTATTTTTAAATCAACATGCAACTGTAACCTATTGTCATTCTAAAACTAATGACCTAAAGTTCCATACAAACCAAGCGGATATCCTTATTGCTGCTGTTGGAATTCCGAATTTTATTACAGCCGAGCATGTAAAAGACGGTGCTGTCGTCATTGATGTTGGAATTAACCGTAATGAAGCCGGAAAGCTTTGCGGAGATGTAGCTTTTGCTGAGGTAAGCGAAAAAGCTGGATATATCACGCCTGTTCCAAAGGGAGTAGGACCGATGACCATTACCATGCTTATGTATAATACCTTAAAATCAGCTGCGGAAAGCCTAGACCGCAATTAAGTAGGAAATTGTCCTTATCTTTTATAAATATATATAAGATAAGGACAGTTTTTCGCTAATCGAAGAGTGTTCATTTGACTATTGGTCGAATAAAAAGGAGTTACCTATGCAGGAACAAAGATATTTATCTGTGAATGCTTTAACCAAATACATAAAAAGAAAATTTGATGCGGATCCACATTTACGGGATGTTCATGTTAGAGGTGAAATTTCAAATTTCAAACAGCATTCGAGCGGTCATATGTATTTTACCTTAAAGGATGAAAAAGCCCGCATTCTTGCGGTTATGTTTTCGAGTCAGTCAAGGACAATGAAATTCACACCAGAAAATGGCATGAAAGTAATTGTCAGAGGCGAAATTTCCGTTTATGAACCAAGTGGTCAATATCAAATATATATAAAAGAAATGCGGCCAGATGGTATCGGAGAATTGTTTTTAGCCTATGAACAGCTTAAACAAAGACTAGAATTAGAAGGATTATTTGCAATAGAAAATAAAAAGGCGATTCCTTTGTATCCTAGAACCGTTGGGGTGATTACCTCACCCACTGGAGCGGCGATAAGGGATGTTATTACGACAATTAAAAGACGGTATCCCATCGCTAATATTCTTGTTTTTCCTGCCCTTGTACAGGGGGATCAAGCGGCTCCCTCTATTGCTAAGGCTATTGCTAAAGCAAATAGCATGAATGAAATTGATGTGCTAATCGTTGGACGCGGCGGGGGATCAATAGAGGAATTATGGGCTTTTAATGAGGAACTCGTTGCCCGAGCGATATTTTCTTCAGACATCCCGATTATATCAGCCGTCGGACATGAAACCGACTTTACCATTGCTGATTTTGTAGCGGATTTACGCGCTCCAACCCCGACTGGTGCTGCAGAACTTGCTGTCCCACATATAGATGAGTTATTGGACAGGGTTTTACAGCGGCAAACTCGCCTTCTTCGAACGATGAAGGGAAAATTCCAGTTTGAGAAAGAACGATTAGCTCGTGTTCAGAAATCCTATGCCTTTCGCTATCCCCATCGATTATATGAACAAAAGCTTGAGCAGGTTGATAAACTAACGGAAATGCTGGTCCGCGGGACATCCAGGTTGTCCTTAATAAAAAAAGGGCAGCACGAAATTCTTTATAAACGCTTGCAGAGGAATCATCCAAGCGAGGCATTACGAGAAGCACAAAAACGTTTAGACCTAACCAATAAAGAGATGAAACGTGCCATGCAGCAAGTACTTTCAAAAAAGCAAACAGAATTTGAAAGGATCCTTTCGACCTTAGGTGCGTTGAGCCCCTTGAAAATCATGGAACGTGGATATAGTTTAGCTTATTCAGAAGAAAACAGACTGATTAAAAGCATTAATCAAGTTAAAATGAATGAGCGAGTTCAGATTCAATTAACGGATGGCAGTCTTTTCTGTAGAGTTGAGAATAGTAAGGAGAGCGAAAAACGTGACGAATGAAAAGAAAATTTCCTTTGAAGAGGCAATGACTAAATTGGAACGAATTGTGGATAAGCTTGAAGAAGGAGATGTACCGTTAGAAGAAGCGATCATCTTCTATAAAGAAGGTATGGAGCTGTCCAAACTTTGCCATGATAAATTAAAAAGTGTCGAAGAACAATTAACACAAATTATTACGGAGGACGGTAGGACGGATAGTTTTACGATTGATGAGGAGGAATAAGACTTGGGAACCGGGTTACTAGATGTATTTGCACGAGAATATAAACTTCAGCTTGATTCGGAGCTTCGGACTCTGGTTAATAAGCTTGACGCCCCTCCTATTATTAAGGAATCAATGATCTATTCACTTGAAGCAGGAGGTAAACGAATTCGCCCCCTTTTATTATTCGCTACTCTAGAAGCATTTGGGGTAGACCCCAAAAATGGGCTTCTTGCTGCTTCGGCCATTGAGATGGTTCATACATATTCCCTAATCCACGACGATTTGCCAAGCATGGATAATGATGACCTTAGAAGAGGAAAACCCACAAATCATAAAGTTTTTGGTGATGCTATTGCGATTTTAGCAGGAGATGCTTTATTAACATATAGCTTTGAGGTAATCGGGAATATTCCAACTGAATTCGCTTCAGCAGATACAAAACTAAAATTAGTGATTGAGTTGGCAAAGGCATCTGGAACGGAAGGAATGGTTGGTGGTCAAGTTGCAGATATGGAAGGAGAAGGGAAATCCTTAACTCTCGAAGAACTTGAGTATATACACATCCATAAAACGGGTAAGCTGCTTGGATTTAGCGTACTGGCAGGAGCAATAATGGCGGGTGCAAATCAGGAACAATTAAAAAATCTTTCCTCCTTCGCCCATCATCTAGGACTCGCTTTTCAAATCCAAGATGATATTCTTGATTTGGTGGGCAATCAGCAATTGATTGGGAAACCTGTTGGTAGTGATACCTCCAATCATAAAAGTACGTATCCGCAGTTGTTATCGTTAGAAGGGGCAATTGCAGCCTTGAATCAACAAATAAATCTATCAAAGCAATATCTGGGTATGACAGGCTTGAATACGACCCTTCTGATGGAAATAACGGAATTAGTTGCTTCAAGAGACCATTAGAAAACGGTATTTGAGGCATTGAAATAAGTGTGTTATAATTGTTTTCATTGTAGAAAACGTTGTCAATGCCGTTATCACTCTCGTGTTAGCGGCTATTTTTTAATCAAAACTTAATTATTTAAATGTGTAATATAACACAATGACAAAAAGAAGAATGCATAAAAGTATGAAAGTGAGTGATCCAAACATGGATCTGTTATCAATAAAAGACCCAGCCTTTTTAAAAGGCATGTCGAATATCGAATTAGAGGCTTTAAGTCAAGAAATTCGCACATTTTTGATTGAAAAGCTGTCTGTAACTGGAGGCCATATTGGACCGAATTTAGGTGTAGTCGAATTAACCATAGCCTTACATAAATGTTTTAACAGTCCCACAGATAAGATTATCTGGGATGTGGGACATCAATCTTATGTTCATAAAATTTTAACGGGCAGAGCAAGTGAGTTTGATACATTACGGCAATATAAAGGATTATGCGGCTTCCCTAAACGGATTGAAAGCGAGCATGATGTTTGGGAAACAGGTCACAGTTCTACATCTCTTTCTGCTGCTATGGGAATGGCAATTGCTAGAGATTTAAAAAAGGAAAAATCATTTGTTATTCCAGTTATAGGCGACGGGGCTTTAACAGGTGGAATGGCGTTAGAAGCCTTAAATCATATTGGTCATGAGAAAAAAGATATGATTGTCATTTTAAATGACAATGAAATGTCAATCGCTCCTAATGTTGGTGCACTTCATAATATTCTTGGTCAATTGCGGACGGCTGGAAAATATCAATGGGTGAAAGATGAGCTTGAAGTACTGTTGAAAAAAGTACCTGCAGTGGGCGGGAAATTAGCTGCAACCGCTGAAAGAGTGAAAGACAGCCTTAAATATTTATTTGTTTCCGGTATGTTTTTTGAAGAACTAGGATTTACTTATCTCGGCCCAATTGATGGTCATAATTTTGAAGCATTATTTGAGAACTTCAGCTATGCTAAAAAGACAGAAGGTCCGATTCTTCTTCATGTCATCACTAAAAAGGGAAAAGGCTATCAGCCGGCAGAAAGTGATAAAACAGGTACATGGCATGGAACTGGACCATATAAAATGGACACAGGTGCATTCGTAAAGCCGGTAAAAACACCGCCCCCTGCATGGAGCAGCCTTGTCAGTGAAACGGTTCGAAAGCTTGCCAGGACGGATGAAAGGATTGTTGCGATTACACCAGCTATGCCTGTTGGTTCTAAACTCGAAGGCTTTGCAGGTGAGTTCCCTGAGCGAATGTATGATGTAGGGATTGCAGAGCAGCATGCAGCGACAGTCGCTGCGGGATTAGCTACACAAAATATGAAGCCTTTTCTGGCGATCTACTCAACCTTTTTACAGCGGGCTTATGATCAGGTGGTTCATGATATTTGCCGACAAAACTTAAATGTCTTTATGGGAATCGACCGTGCTGGATTGGTGGGTGCCGATGGTGAAACCCATCAAGGAGTTTTTGATATTGCTTTTTTAAGGCATGTCCCTAATATGGTGTTAATGATGCCAAAGGATGAAAATGAAGGTCAGCATATGGTTTACACCGCACTGAATTATGATGACGGTCCTATTGCCATGAGATTCCCGCGTGGGAATGGACTTGGTGTCCCATTGGATAAGGATTTTCAAGCCATTCCAATTGGGACGTGGGAGGTTCTAAAAGAGGGCGATGATGCGGCTATCCTAACCTTTGGAACCACCATTCCAATGGCCTTAGAAGCAGCTGAGGTGCTTGAAAAGAAGGGGATCTCCGTCAAAGTTGTCAATGCCCGGTTTATCAAGCCTTTGGATGGAAAAATGCTGACTCATCTACTTGTGAAAAATATGCCGATTCTTACCATTGAGGAAGCAGTTTTACAAGGGGGGTTTGGGAGTGCAGTTCTGGAGTACGCACAAACCCAAGGATTTTATCACGCGCACATCGACAGAATCGGAATCCCGGACCAATTTATTGAACATGGAGATGTTGACTCACTTCTTAAAGAAATTGGTTTAACGACGGAAGAGGTAATCAAACGGGTTTCTATACTAGCTAGAAAAAAACAACAAAGGGCTTAAAATATGAAAAATAAAGAACGGTTAGACGTTTTACTTGTAGAAAGAGGTTTAATTGAAACCAGAGAAAAGGCAAAACGAACGATTATGGCAGGGCTAGTTTATTCAAACGAAGAGCGGTTGGATAAACCAGGAGAAAAGGTGAAAACGGATATTCCACTTAGTATCAAAGGGAAGATCCTTCCGTATGTAAGCCGTGGTGGATTAAAGCTTGAAAAGGCTTTGAAGGTATTTGATGTGAGTGTTACGAACAAAGTATTGCTCGACATTGGATCTTCAACTGGCGGCTTTACCGATTGTGCATTACAGAACGGTGCAAAAATGTCCTATGCTTTGGATGTAGGCTATAATCAGCTTGCTTGGAAACTTAGACAGGATGAACGTGTCGTAGTAATGGAGAGGACAAATTTCCGCTATGTAACACCTGCCGATTTAATTGGAGAGATGCCAAATTTCGCCACAATCGATGTATCGTTTATCTCCTTAACGTTGATATTACCTGTCTTAAAAACACTCTTAGTCCCTGGAAGTGACGTCATAGCACTAGTAAAACCGCAATTTGAGGCTGGACGTGAACAGGTTGGTAAAAAGGGGATCGTTCGTGATGAAAAAGTACATTTACAAGTAATTGATAAAATCATTAATTTTGCCTTTCAGCAAGGATACACAATAAAAAACTTATCCTTTTCACCAATCACTGGCGGGGATGGGAACATTGAGTACCTGCTCCATCTAAAATGGGAAGGGGAACGGGAAATTGGAGTTAATCAATTACTTGTCACCCCCATTGAAATTGTAAAGGAATCACACGTGGAATTTAAAACAAAACAAAATTCAGAAGGGTAGGCTGATGCTTATCCTTTTCTTCTTATGGAATGAAAATTCCCCCCTTTTACACAAGAAAAAATGTACAAGCTTGTAAAAATCGGCTAACATGTGTATAAGAGCGTGTTAGTACATATTACTTAGATGTTTTAACTATTATGGGGTGAAACAATGAACAAAGGCCAACGCCATATAAAAATAAGAGAAATCATTGCTACTAATGATATCGAAACACAGGACGAGTTAGTGGATGAACTAAAAAGTGCTGGCTATAATGTAACACAAGCAACCGTTTCTAGGGATATTAAAGAATTACATCTTGTTAAGGTTCCATTAAGCGATGGACGATATAAGTACAGCTTACCTGCTGACCAAAGATTTAATCCATTACAAAAGCTGAAAAGATCATTAATCGATGCGTTTGTACGGATTGATGCGGCAGGTCATTTGCTAGTCATGAAGTGCCTGCCAGGTAATGCAATGGCAATTGGCGCACTAATCGATAATCTCGATTGGGATGAAATATTAGGGACCATCTGTGGGGATGACACAATGTTAATCATTTGTCGAACTCCGGAAGATACTGAAGTTATCACAAACCGGTTCCTAGATATGCTTTAATTGGGGGAATGATCCTTGTTAGCAGAATTATCCATTAAAAATTTCGCTATTATCGAAGCCTTATCTGTAACCTTTACAAAGGGATTAACGGTTTTAACGGGTGAAACGGGTGCAGGTAAATCAATCATCATTGATGCTATTCATTTATTAGTTGGTGGCAGAGGGTCTGCAGAATTTGTTCGTCATGGAGAGGAAAAGGCGGAAATCGAAGGGCTTTTTCAGATTGATGATAACAAACATCCGGTAATTGCTAAAGCTTTAGAATTCGGGATTGATATTGACGAAGGAACGGTAATCTTACGACGAGACATTGCCCAAACCGGTAAAAGTGTTTGCCGTGTGAATGGAAAGCTTGTGACAATCTCCATTCTCAGGGAAATCGGAGGAACACTCGTTGATATCCATGGTCAGCATGAGCATCAAGAGTTAATGGATGACTCAAGACACCTAACACTGCTAGATCAATTTGGAGCAGATGATATAGTACCTTCGCAAGGTGAATACCAGCAAGTATTTCGTCGTTATGAGCAAACCTTCCAAAAGTTAAAAGCATTAAGTGAAAATGATCAACAAACTGCCCATCGGCTAGATTTAATACAGTTTCAATTGGATGAAATTCAAAAGGCAAATTTAAAGCTCAATGAAGATGAAGATCTTTTTGAGGAAAAAAGAAAACTAACTAATTTCGAAAGAGTATTTGGAGCCATCCAGTCCAGCCATACAGCCTTGCAGGGAGAACAAAAAGGGCTGGATTGGATTAGTATGGTTATGGGGCACCTAGAAGACGCTGCGGCACTTGATACGGCGTATAAAGACATCTATGAATCTGTCTCGAATAGCTACTACCAATTAGAAGATGCGGCGCGTGCATTAAGAAATGAATTAGATATATTAGAGTTCGACCCGCAACGGTTACATGAAATTGAAGACCGGTTGAATGAAATTAATCAGCTAAAACGAAAATACGGAAAAACAATTCATGAAATATTAGAGTATGCTGCAAATATTGAAGAAGAAATTGAAACATTGCAAAATAAAGAAACACATATAAGCGAATTAGAAAAAGAATTAACTTCTGTAAAAAAAGACTTAATCCTTGAAGCGAAGCAGTTAACTGAAATTCGTCTTAAATGGGCTGATAAACTGACAAGGTTAATACATAAAGAATTAAAAGAATTGTATATGGCGAAAACTGTTTTTGAAATTCGTTTTGAAACAAATACCATTCAATTTACAAAAAACGGTGTGGATCATATAGAATTTTTTATCTCAACTAACCCTGGAGAACCATTGAAGCCCTTATCAAAGGTTGCTTCTGGAGGGGAATTATCAAGAATTATGTTGGCATTAAAAAGTATTTTTTCCAAGCATCAAGGGGTAACATCCATTATTTTCGATGAGGTAGATACTGGTGTGAGCGGCAGGGTTGCCCAATCGATTGCGGAGAAAATCTATAAGGTGGCTGCCGAATCACAGGTTTTGTGTATTTCGCATCTGCCTCAGGTAGCAGCCATGGCTGATACTCACTTGTTCATTTCAAAGATCATAAAAGGGGGTAGAACGAAAACTTCTGTGACCCCGTTAGAGATTAATGAAAAAATTAATGAAATTGGCCGGATGATATCTGGAACAGAAATAACTGACCTCACTAAAAAACATGCAGAAGAATTATTATATTTAGCTGCAGAAAACAAAAAAAGTGGTAGTGCTTTGACAAGTCACTAAACTGAAACATTTGCCTTAAAAAGGCTAAAATTTCTATATTTTTAATAAAAATTGTAATGCTATCCATTTCGGGTAGCTTTTTTATGTAGAACCAAGTTATAAATGATTGTCAAGGAGGCAAAATTAAAGATGTAGCCATTTCAATGTAATGAAAAGAAGCGAGGAGAGTGAAGAATTTGAAGTTAGAAATAATTAGAAAGATTATTGGTGGAATTCTCCTTGTTTCATTAATTAGCCTTATTTTTTTTCAGCCTATACAGCAATACCTTGCGATACCTAAAACAATTACAGTTTTTGAAGGACAAGACTATAATTTTCAAAAGGCTGCCCCGGTATCAGCCGCTTTGGTTTCTCACAATTCGAATATTACACTTGATCAAGGAAAACATACGGTTTCAATGAAGGCAACTGAAAATGGAAAAAATGAAATGCTGTTAGAGTTTGCAGGGATTCCTATAAAAAAGGTTGACGTACGCGTCTTAAAGGATTTTAGAGTCATTCCAGGCGGGCAGTCAATCGGCGTAAAATTAAACACAGTCGGCGTTTTGGTTGTGGGCCACCATTTAATCAATACTATTTCTGGAAAAAAGTCTCCAGGTGAAATTGCTGGTATAAAAATTGGGGATATCATTACTGAAATTAACGGTAATAAAATTGAAAAAATGTCAGATGTAGCACCATTTGTACAAACCGCAGGACAAGAAGGAAAACCTCTCGATTTGGTTATTAGTCGGGAAAGTGGAAAATTTACTACACAATTAACCCCATTAAAAGACAAAGGGGAAAATATTTATAAGCTTGGTTTATATATTAGAGATTCCGCTGCAGGAATTGGAACAATGACCTTTGTTCATCCACAATCTAAGAAATATGGTGCCCTTGGGCATGTAATATCAGACATGGATACAAAACAGCCAATTGTTGTTGAAGATGGACAAATTGTCCGGTCTACCGTAACTTCTATTGAAAAAGGAAGTAACGGAGACCCTGGTGAAAAACTTGCCCGCTTTTCTTCGGACCGAGAAATCGTTGGTAATATCCAAAAGAACAGCCCATTTGGTATTTTTGGTGAAATGGTAAAAGAATTAA
This sequence comes from Bacillus sp. ISL-77, assembly GCF_018613105.1. NCBI lineage: Bacteria > Bacillati > Bacillota > Bacilli > Caryophanales > Bacillaceae > Bacillus > Bacillus sp. ISL-77. The sequence goes on along the minus strand of NZ_JAGGQY010000017.1, from coordinate 6,586 downwards.
AAAATGGTGTTATGGATAAACCACTTCCTATCGCATTATCACATCAAGTAAAAGAAGGACCTGCAAAGATATTAACGGTCGTTAATGATGACCAAGTAGAAGAATTTGATATCGAAATTGTCAGCACAATCCCGCAAAAGTTTCCAGCAACCAAAGGCATGGTAATAAAAGTAACCGACCCTAAGCTCCTTAAAAAAACAGGAGGTATTGTTCAAGGGATGAGCGGCAGCCCAATTATTCAAGATGGAAAACTAATTGGAGCAGTTACACATGTTTTTGTTAATGATCCAACCTCAGGTTATGGGGTACACATTGAATGGATGTTAAATGAAGCTGGAATTAACATATATGAATTGCCAAAAAATAAAGCGAGTTAGGACATTGGAGCAAAATAGGAAAATCCCCCTATTTTGCTTTTTACATAAACATTTTTCGACAAAAAACATCCATATTTTAGAAATAACGCAGTTTACGTCGAAAAGGTGAGAAAAACAAAGAAAAGATAAGATTTTATCACTATTTTAAGAAATATTAAAAAAATGAGAGGAATTTTTGTTGCATTGTCGAATTTCTAATTTAGAATAGAATTAGGAGAATACAACTGATTAGAAATGTTAGATGAAATAGATCTTATGATTTAAACCCGAGGAGGAACTAGAAGTGAAGAAAATTAAAGTTTGTGTCGTTGATGACAATAGGGAGCTAGTTGGATTATTAGAGGACTTTATTTCGTCCCAAGATGATATGGAAGTTGTAGGAATTGCTCATAATGGACAAGAGTGTCTAGAAATGTTATCGACAACCGATCCTGACGTTCTAGTTTTGGATATTATTATGCCGCATCTTGATGGTTTGGCTGTACTTGAGCGCCTCCGTGATCTTAAAAAGGGAGTCCTTCCCAATGTCATTATGCTCACTGCCTTTGGTCAGGAAGATGTGACAAAAAAAGCAGTTGAACTTGGTGCTTCCTACTTTATTTTGAAACCATTTGATATGGAGAATTTAGGAAGCCATATTCGACAAGTTAGCGGAAATAACAATTCATTTACACGAAAATCAACATCAACAACTTATCGTTCTCAAACTGAGCAAAAACCTAAAAATTTGGATGCTAGTATTACAAGCATCATTCATGAAATAGGTGTCCCAGCACATATTAAAGGATATCTGTACTTACGTGAGGCCATTTCAATGGTATATAACGATATCGAACTTTTAGGGTCAATTACGAAAGTGTTGTATCCAGATATCGCCAAAAAATATAACACAACAGCAAGCCGTGTGGAACGAGCAATCCGTCATGCGATTGAAGTGGCTTGGAGTCGTGGAAACATTGATTCCATTTCCTCGCTATTTGGATACACAGTCAGCATGTCTAAGGCAAAACCGACCAATTCTGAATTTATTGCCATGGTTGCGGATAAATTGAGGCTTGAACACAAGGCATCTTGATCGTTGGTATGACGCAGTTTTACCCGTTGAATTTACGGTGAGATTGCGGTGAATTAAGCGTCACCGTTCCGATAAATTTTTCGTTGCCGTTCCGATAAATACTCGCAAAAATCATTATACCGTTATATACGGATATGTAAAGCGTCACCTTCGCGGTGGCGTTTTTATTTTTATTCCATATGGAACATTTGTTCGTGTGTACTAAGAACGAAGGAGTTGACCGTAATGACGATAAAAGATCGCGGTTTAATTAAATGGAATGCAGCGTCCTTTATGCCGCAAGTCTTCGAAGAGCAGCGCAAAATGTTTAAGGATCAAGAGCGCCAGCCACGGCCGTTACTCAGCGAATTCGATACGGAGGAGTTTGACCAGCGGATTGCCTACGCGATGGAATATAATCTAGCGGTAAAGCTCTCCGTGTGGGATGACGGCTTTACTACGGAGATGGATGGCCGCATACACCACGCTGATCCGATTACGCATCAGCTCCGCATTGAGGTAAAGCCTGGCGAATTCGAGCGGATGGCATTCGAGAATGTTACCAGGGTGACTGTCGTAGATTAGGCTGAAAAAAAAGCGCCATTTAGACGCCTTGTAAATGCTTACTTAACTTTCGTTGAGGTTACTTTATGTTATGAAGGGTTGTCCTAAAAAGTAATGGACAACCGCGGACTAGTTATAAATAAATTAGCGGGGGTAGTTGTCGAAGAATAGTCCGATATTACCTAGTGGAATACTCGGATATATAATAGAAGGAACACGGTATGATTCCGATTTACAACGTAAAGTGACGTAATGTGGAAGATAATAACGGTAGGTGCTATTGATTTTAACTATCGTCATTATCCTGCATTTTTTGTTTTTTATTTGAGTAAGCTAAATAAATTAAAAAAACGCAGGTATCGAGATCAAAATGAATACAAACCAAAACGTGTTTATAAAATGAGAGTATATCCACGAAGACATGGTAGCACCTCCTAATTTTAAAGTGTCCGAAATGTCCATATCTTACAATCAGAATAATCATCTCGCAATATGGCAGGTAATGTAAAGTAATACGGTAGGGATACGGTGGCATATCGCAAGGGCATCCGGCAGTACAAAAGATTACATATTCGCGATATCACTAACACGAAGCGCCTGCCGGACGGACGGCTTCCGAAACCGAGGGGGTGTCGAATAGCGGACTGATCGGCAGTATATTGCGCAGCTATCCGCAAACTGAACGGCTATTCATTATACATATATCGTGGGAAATACGTAAGCTACTGGCGGTAGGAATGGCGTTGCGAAGTCAAATGTTGCGACGTCTCAAAAAATGGAAAGTGAATTAACCGAGAAGGATGTGTTTCTCGATGTTGACTTAGCGCGACAAAGCGATTATTCGCAATTTAAATAAATTCCGTGTGATGGATCGAGACTCTATTGCCGAATTACATTTCGGAGGCTTAAAGAATCCGATAACCGCTGCGAATTCCGTCTTGCTTAGACTACTTCGCGACGGTCAAATTGAGCGGTCAAGTAATTTTCAACCGTTTGTCTATTTCGGAGCGGAAACGCAGATAAAAAAGAATAGCGCTAAAATTGGCCACTGGCTAGCAATATTGAACGTCTATAAGGAAATGCGGAAGCTTGGACGGCTGGAAACGTTTTTAGTTGAGCCGAAATACGGCAGTAAAGGCAACGCTGAGCCAGACATCTTTGCTATGTATCGCAATACGCCATTTTTTATCGAGGTGCAAAAAACAGTCTATTCCGAAAAACAAATGGCGGAGAAAATGGGGCGGTATGTTGATCTATTCAACACTGGATTATGTCAAAGCCGTTCCCACACGTTCTAATATTATCCGATCAGCGTTATGCAATAGACGGTGAGTATGGGTTTAAGGTATTCCATGCGGAATCATTGAAGCAGGAGATTCAAGATTCACAACAAATTCAATCGGTAGGTGTAAAGTTAATTGTTAATAAGTAGTACTAATAATAAGTGCAACATGAATATTATTTAAAATAATAACAAAGGGGGATGAAGAATGTTAGGTAAAGCTGGACAAATTAGGACTGTTTTCTTTGAGTCTAAATTTATTGCAAGTGTTCGAAGCTTGGACCTCATGATAAACACTTGGTGTGAAGAAAATAGTGAGGCAGAAATTTTGGATATTAAATATAATTCTCATTCTGAGTTAGATTCCGGCTACTATAATGCTTTAATAATATATAAAATTTAATAAAGAGCGGCTCCTACTCGGAGTCGCTTTACTCTATTCCGATAAGTTTCAAAATGTCGCAAACTATCCACAGACAAAGACTTCATTTAAGGTTAACATAGTTAAAAGGTCATAGGATGTGAGTGTGGTGGGAAAAATACAAGTTATTTTTGAAGGTAAGGATTATATTATGTTATATCAATATGCTTCTGGATACTGTGAAATAGTAGAGGATGGGGCCCGAAATGGTCAAGTTAAACTTGTTCATTTCACTGAATTGAGTTTAAAAGAAGATAAAATATCGTAATAAATTAAAAAGCGACCTTATTGGTCGCTTTCTTCGTTTCATCGTTGTAAAGTCTCCGCAATGTTAAAACTGCAATCCTGTCATTTCAGCCCCAAGTGATATTTACTCTCGTCTAAAATAGCCTAATCGTACGTGTGGGATGGACAATTAATTCAATTTAAGGGGTGGTTAGGCGAAAAAGACTGTAATGAGCCCTTTTTTGAGTTGTACTTAAACTAACGCACCCGTTAGTTTAAGTGTAATTCTTCACAATCTTTAAATTAATTTTAAGTAAAGTAAAATTATTCTTGGATAAATCGCAAGTGAAAAATCGGCTAATTATTCTAAATTAAACTTTACATCTAATCTTAAAACTGGTCATCTTTTTATAAATCAGAAATTCATATCTCTTGGTGAATTGGTAAATAATATCCAAGAGGTGACAGAATGGAAAAGGATAAATTAAAACTCACTTCTTCCGAAATAGGAACTTTGTGGGGAGAGTATGTAAATGGAACAGCTGTTGATATTGTAAATAGATATATGATTTCTATTATTGAGGACGAGTCAATAAAAGCAATTTTTAAGGATGCTATCAAGACTTTCGAAAAGCAAAAGCAACAAATGGTTGCTTTTTTGGAGAACGAGAAATTTCCTATTCCCATTGGATTTACGGAATCCTACCTTTTTAAAGGTAAACCGAGATTGTTCACTGATATTTTTTGCTTAAATTATTTACACATTATGACTTTACACGGTTTGCTAGGACACTCCACTTCATTGGCTGTTTCTGTCAGAGAGGACTTAAGGTTTTTTTACGACTCGTGCGATAACGATGGGAAAAGGATGTATCATCAAACAATTGATTTATTGCTTGAAAAAGGAAGTTTTCAGAGAGACCCTTTATTTTATCCTGCTGAAAACCCTGAATATGTTTCCAGCCAAGATTTCACAGATGGATTTTTCGGAAAGGGTAGAACGTTAGCAGCGACAGAAATCATAAGTATTTCTTTCAACCTAAAGAAAAGTATTATGGCAAAAACTCTTGCAATTGCATTTAGTCAAGTCACACAAACAAAAGTAGTAAGAAAATTTTTCGAGTATGCTGAAAAAATAGCTAATCAACAAATAAAAGATTTTTCAAAAATTATGCAAACGGATAATTACCAGTTCCTAAGTCGTGGGAGACTGAAGTTACAATTTCAACAGACTCTCCTTTTTCCGATAAGTTAATGTTGTATCATACTGGTTTCTTATTCCAAGCTGCACAAGCGTATCACGGGGTAGGTTTAGCGTCTGCAATGCGAACAGACCTTGTATCTACTTACGAAAGCACCATTCTACAAAATCTTATGCTTACTAAAAAGTGGTTTAATATTATGGTGCAAAATAAATGGTTAGAACAACCTCCACTTGCACCTAATAGAACAGAAATTGCAAAAGAAAAATAAATTAAATGCCCTTCCCAATCGGTCGGGTATTTTAATTTTAAAAAAAATCATTCTTCCACTAAACTGCCCCTTTACTTGAAGAAGAAAAAGGCATTACCGCTATTCAAGTAAAGCTACCGGTTAGTTGAACAAGCACCTTTTGTTCTATTGCACATTTTATTCGAAGTATGCATTACGAATAATAAATGGTTTTTTTATACAAACTATACTTATTACTAAAGGGAGGTTCTGTTATGCGTGATAATACCAATTTGGCTGTTTTTGTCTTTTTTTCACTTTTAGGCTTTGTAGCAACAATAATTTTTAGCAGTGTCATAATATCTCAAAATAACCAAATTAAATCAAAACTTGAAAACGCAAAACAAACGTGATTCCTTTCAAGAAAAACTTGAGGGGATTTTTTATGTCATAATATAGTTCAAATGCGTCCTATTATTCAACTAACCTGCCCCGTTAGTGGAACAACGAAAAAAGGCTGCCGAAGCAGCAAAATCGTTCTTGAGCTAACGCTACCCGTTAGTTGAACAAGATTCTTTACTTATTCTTTTACATTTACAACTATATTTCCAAACAATTTGTCTCCAAAATAAGCTTCTAATCGCCATAAACCTCCACTCGGCAACATCATTGATGAAGGTAAGTGATGGTCTGCCCCATTATTAGGAGCTAGGTTTTGTCCTTGTACTTGAAATACCGTTATTTCTTTGCCCGTTTCTTTACTGACTCCGATTACCTTAAATGGCTTTGTCAGTGTTTCTTTATCTCCCCAAAAGTGCCACATATATTTCTGTGGTTGACCTGCAATAAAAGGTCCATATTCTCCAAAGCCAAGTTTCCCATTATCACCGATACGAAAGACATTTTCTATTTTTGTTCCTTGTTTGGTTTCTATTTCCTGAACCAATGTCGCACTTTCTTCCCATTTCACTTCTTTCGTTTCTTTTACTGTTTGTTTGGTATTTGAGCAGCCGATTAGTAATAAACCCAACAATAAAGCCAAAATTATTTTCTTCAAACGGTTCCCCCCTCTATTCTCCATTCCTTATGATGATTCACCACACCTATTCAAATTCCTTCTTCAAGTAACCTGCTTCGTTAGTGGAACAAGAAAAAGAGCCGCAGCTACGACTCTTTGTTAAACTAAAGCACCCTTTAATTCAATAAGCGAGATGAATAAGTTGCAAAAAGTG
>NZ_JAGGQY010000016.1:0-54666 GCF_018613105.1 Bacillus sp. ISL-77 | reverse complement strand
GCACCGGCATGACCGCCGGTCCTCTACTTCAAGGGACAAGAATGATTACAATCCTTGATCACTAACAGTTGAGGATTTTTAATTGAACAATACCAGTTAATATCAGCTTTTTGTTTATTTAAGAAAAGGTTGCTTTTCCAGAACACGGAAAGCGTCTTTTTAACGGAATAATGAAGGGTTTGTGGTTACAAGAAAATATTAGTAGCTCAATTAAAGGGCAGTTGGAACAAGGGTATTTATTAAGAATAAATATTTATAATAAAATGGTTTACAATATCTTTAATAACTTATTGTCTTAGAGAATTTATATTGGTAAAATATTGAATTAAGTTGGTGGTATTTAACATGATTGGTAAAATAACAGAAAAAATAATGCTTAAACATGTGGAAAGAAAGCTAGGTAAATATGATATTAAGCTTATGCATTTTATCCCTGGACGTATTCGCCTCCAATCCCCTATATGGAAACAGAACGTCTTATTAATAAATAAAATTATAGCAAAATTGAAAGAGCAGATTTTAGTGTATGATGTACAGTTTACAGAATCAACAGGTAGCTTACTTATTAAATATGATGCCTCCTATGTAACCGATGTGAGGGAACTAGAATCATGGTTTTATATAGTAGATGAAGTTTATCAGAAAGAATTCACCATAAGGAGAGTTGAACAGTGATACCTACTATTGTAGGAATTGGAGCTTCTTTAATAGCACCTAAAATTATGTCCCAGTTCCGAGATCAAAAAATAAAAATACTACATGCTATGCCTGGTAGGATACGTTTACAATGCGATACTTGGAAACATCCTATTGTAGCAGAAGCTTTAAGTAAACACGTACAGAATCATCCTCTTATACTAACATCCAAAGCATCGGCCATAACCGGAAGCCTTATTATTCAATTTGTTGTGCCTCATATTAGTCAAGATGAACTGGATGAAGTGATGACCAACATTGTACAAATTGCATCAGATGCTATCTTACATAAAAGTGCTGTGATGATAAGTGGTATGAAGAATACATTAGATTTTGTAGACAAAGGCATAAAAAAGCAAACCAATGGATTTGCTGATTTTGACAGTCTCTTTGTTTTATTTTTGTTAGGTAAAGGCATCCAATCCTTTGGTAATGCTCCTGCATTTTCAGCGAGTTTACTATATTGGTCATATACCATTATTAAGAATAAAGGGGAGTGACATATTGGATGATAAATGGATTGCGAATTTCACATTCTTTACCTGGTAGAACACGATTTCACTTATCAGGAGTTAAAAATCATAGTCTTATTGAATGTTACTTTCGCTCTTTTCCAGGCGTATATTCAGCTATTTATACAAAGCTAACAGGAAGCGTTCTAGTTTATCATGACTTCACAACCTCTTCACAGAACCTAAAGAAATTTGCCTTATCTTCTTTAAAACAACAGCCTAAGAAGCAATGGTTGCCTTTTACATGGACACAAATGGCTCCCATCGTTGCTTGTACGGCTATGTTTGTTGCAAACTGGTATGTACAGAAAATTCCTCTGTCGTTCGCTTGGAAAACTGCCTTTCATTGGGGAGCGATGGTAACGGCTATTGTAACATCATCGGGAGTCATAAAAGATGGATTTTTCCATTTGTTTAAAGAGAAAAAAGCAAATGCCAATACGTTAACTGCAGCTTCTATCTTTGCTTCCCTATATATAGGAAACCCTGGTTCTGCCTTGGTTATTACCATCATGTCAACTATTAGTGAATTACTGACAGAGTATACATCTCAACAAACAAAACAGTATATTCATTCTGTTTTAGAACTAGATACTCCATACGCTTGGAAAGTAAATGCGCAAGAAATTGAAGAAAAAGTTTTATTACAAGAGGTACAAGTAGGTGACCGGGTAGTTGTCTTTACTGGAGAAAAAATACCTATTGATGGAATTGTAATTGATGGACACGGTACAGTCGATGAGTCATCTATTACAGGTGAATATATGCCAAAGGAATTGAAAGAAAACGATTATGTTTATGCAGGTAGTGTTCTCCAAAGTGGTCATGTTAAGGTAATGGTAGAGAAGGTAGGAGAAGATACCGCACTTTCTCGGATTGTGAAACTATTAGAAGAAGCACAAGAAAAGAAGGCGCCAATTCAAAACATTGCAGATTCTCTAGCTGAAAAAATGGTCCCTGTTTCATTTGGTTTAGCTTTATTGACATTTTTATTAACACATAATGTAAGTCGAGCGATGAATATGCTCGTTATTGACTTTATCTGTGGAATTAAATTGTCTACAGCTACAGCACTTTATGCGTCTATTGGGAGAGCTGCGAAAGAAGGAGCTATTGTAAAAGGAAGTCATTACATTGAGGAAATGGCCAAAATAAATACAGTTATCCTAGATAAAACTGGTACGATTACAGAAGGAATGCCCGTAGTCCAACATGTTATTGCATCTGAAGGATATCAAAGAGAAGATGTCATTCGTCTCGCTGCTATAGCAGAAAAAAATTCTTCACATCCTATTGCAGACGCTATTGTCAAACAAGCGAATGAATGGAACATTCAAGTTCCGATACGGGATAATGATGCAAAGGTTCATACAGTGGTTGGGAAAGGAATTTCTACATTTTTAGATGGCAAACAGATTGTAGTAGGAAGTCTTCGTTTTATGAATGAGTTAAAAATCAAAATGAATGAATTTCTACATAAGTTAGAGAAAGACGAAAATGTGATTTACGTAGCCTATGATCAGACATTAGTAGGTGTAGTGAGTATTTTTGATAAAATTCGATCCGGTATGCACCGTGCAGTTCGCCATCTACGTAAGCAAGGCATTGATGACATCATCATGCTAACAGGAGATAAGCGAACAGTAGCAAAAGAAATAGCTCAACTCCTTCAGTTAAATTGGTATCATGCTGAGGCTCTTCCAGAAGAAAAAGCTAACTATGTAAAAAGGTATGGAAGAAGAGGTTCGGTTATGATGGTAGGCGATGGAGTAAATGATGCACTAGCACTGGCTCATGCTAATATAGGAGTTACGATGGGAGCAAAACGAACAGATATTGCATCAGAAGCCAGTGACATTATTGTTACATCGGATAATCCACAAATGCTTTCTGAGTTAGTAGGACTTTCTAAGAAAACAATGAACATTATTAAACAGAACTTTATCGCAACGTTTGTGATCAATGGAATAGCTATCATATTTGGTGCTCTAGGTATCTTCTCCCCAATTGTTGGGGCAGCCATTCATAATGCAGCAACAATCGGTGTAGTATTCAATAGTGCACGTATCTTATGGGTAGGAAGTGAATCGAATGAATCCCAAATTCTATATTCTGCATGATATTCCTGGTCGTCTTCGATTACAGATTCCATCCTTACGAGACAGGATGAATTTTAAGGAAATTGAACAACTATTCTCTTCTCTTAAAGGAGTATCATTTGTCAGAATACAGCCACTTATTCATACAATGCTGATTGAATATGAATCATTATCTATCTCTCGTAATATCATTTGTCTATATGTGTCAATATTTTTTCAACAAACAAGATTAGATCCATTGGATGATATTATGATTCATATGCATCCAGCAACCCGAAGTGACTGGTTGCGTGCATTATTTTCTGGTGGATTATTATTGTTAGCAGGCATAAGAAAGTCATCTTTTCACAAGCCTGATATTTTGGTCTATGGAGCAGTTGCTGCTACCGGTTACACCGTACTTTCTCATGGAACGATAAATAAAATCAGACATCCAGATGTATTGACAGGTATATTAAGTCTACTATCTCTAGGGTCTTCTAATATGCTCTATGTAGCAATGATTACATGGATTGTAAACGTATTAGAGCTCTTACATGAAACAAGAAATTTTCAAATACAAAGATTTCAACAGATAACCTAGATATTATATTCATACATAGCTGTATGAATTGATATATAACTAACAAAATGGGGGAATAATACAATGATTAATCGAGATTTTTTAATGGGTTTTGTATCAGGAACAGTTGTAGGAGCAGTAGGATACCGTTTGTATGAGCAAAACGGAGGTCAACTGCAACGCCTTGTCCAACCTAATCAACCATTCAGAGGAGCACAAGGAGCTAGTTCATATCAACCTTCTGTAGAAGAGTTGGTAGCACAAAAAGAACGTTTAGAAGACATGATTGCAGAAATGCAAATGAAATAAAAGTTGCACTCATCAAAAAAAGAATGAGAAACAGTCCCAGGCTGCTTCTCATTCTTTTTTATATAAATAATAGGGGAACACAATAAATAAAAGAAGCATGAATTCATTGACTGTACCTTAAAATATAGTTAGTTTGAATAGAGTTTCGACTTTGCTATAGACAAATATTTTCACCTAATATTAAAATGTTGCACAAAGGAAAACTTTATACTATCATACTTCAATAATGGAATCTAATCAACATAAAATCCATAAAACGGTATATATTTACTATAAATAACTAAAAAAATTTAATGTTAATAAAATATCACGAGTGTTGATTATCCAAAATTAGACAGAATCCTCCCGTAAAAAGGCAAGGTTTCTTTTAAAAACAGCGCCAATTCAGAGTTGTCAACTGTGGATTTGAAATAAAGTCACGATGTTTATAAAAAAGACGCAAAGTTTTGAATAAAAGTCGCGATGTTTTGCCTTTGGATATGGTTATCTAAAGGGGCATTTTTATAGTGAAAGGAAAAGAATATCTGAATTAAAAGGTGAATTAAGGAACTGTTGAGTGACAATAAAATTGTTCCATTAAAGGGCGCAATTCTGCAGCAAGAATTGTGCTTTTTCTTTATAGGGCCATTTAATCGAATAAAAGAAATTAACTACTCAAAAGATGGGGGAATCATTTTGAAGGTAATCCAGATGGAACGATTATACCTTAGGCAGTTGGTAATGGATGATAAAAACGAATTATCGAGAGTGCTCTCTGATCCGGAATCCATGCAATACTATCCTCATCCTTTTAACGAAGAGAAAGTGAAAAATTGGATACATTGGAATATGGAGAATTATAAGAGATATAACCATGGACTGTGGGCAGTGATTTTAAAAGAAGGTGATATATTTATTGGCGATTGTGGGATAACGATGCAAAAAATCGAAGGTAAAACATTACCGGAAATTGGTTTCCACATTATTAAAGAATATTGGAATAAAGGATATGCAACGGAAGCTGCTTCTGCTTGTAAGGATTATGCATTTAACGTCTTGAAATACCCGAAAATATTTTCTTATACGACTCTAAAAAATATCCCTTCACAAAAAGTTGCAAAAAAAATCGGAATGAAGATTTATAAGTTTTTTGAAAAAAATGGTGAACAACAAGTTGTTCAGGTTTCATATAACGATGGAGAAGGATGGTGGTAAAAAGCATCATATTGGTCGTTATTCAATTATCGGGCGCATTCCTATTTGATTGCTATCGGTGGAAGTGTTAAGAGAACAAAGCACTCTGCGTATCTTGTTATTGGTATTTTAGAAGAATACATAGGGCAAGGGATAGGAACAGCTTTATTTCAATGTTTAGAAGAGTGGGCAATAAATCATAATATTTCACGATTAGAACTTACTGTGGTAACACAAAATGACTCAGGTGTAGCTCTATATAAGAAAAGTGGATTTGAAATTGAAGGTACGAAGAGAAATTCACTTATGATTGATGGAACGCCTTTTAATGAGTATTATATGTCTAAATTATTATGAGTATCTTTACTCCGTTAAAGGGCGCGATGCTTATATAAGGGGCATCGCCTTTGGTATTTAACAAATGAGCAAATTGGTAGAAACAATATAATATTGTATTAATTAAACAATATGAAAATCATTACAGGGGTTGTATAAGGTGATCAAAATCCATAAAAATTCCGATAAAGTAATCATTGTAGTACACGAAATATATGGAATTAACCAACATATAACAGATTTATGTGAATTATTATCAGAACAATATTTTGATGTTATTTGTCCAAATTTATTAGAACAAGAAATCCCTTTTAGCTATTCTCAAGAAGAAAAAGCTTACCGCAATTTTATTGATAATGTTGCTTTCATTAATGCATTACATAAAGTAAAAAATATATTATCTGATATTAAAGATGAATACTCAAAAATATTTGTCATTGGATTTAGTGTAGGGGCAACTGTTGCATGGATGTGTAGTGAAGAGGAATATGTCGATGGGATTGTCGGATACTATGGTTCACGTATTAGAGACTTTGTAAATATATCTCCAAAATGTTCAACAATGCTATTTTTCCCGGAAGTAGAAAAATCGTTTAATGTTGATGAACTAATTTCAACTTTAGATAAACAGAATATAGATATACATATATGTAAGGGTGAACACGGATTTAGTGATCCATACTCACCTAAATACAATGTAGAATCAGCACAAAATACATTTAGAGAAACATTGAACTTCTTTAGAACTAACTGAGTTTTTATTCCACAACCAGCTAATATAGCTGAATGCTTATTCCATTAAAGGGCGTAATTCTGCAGCAAGAATTGTGCTTTTTCTTTATGTTTAGGGCCAAATTGTGGAATAACTCCTTTAAAGAAAGTTGGATCACTATGTTAAATTTCGGAAGAGAGAGGAAAATCACAGTTGAATAATCTAATTTAAAGAAAGGGAATAAGGTGAAATAAAAACCTTGTTCCTTTTTTATTTTGTAGGCTTCTAATCCTGAAAGGATTGCCGTTCTCCGCTTACTTAAATTTTTACATTCATGCCGAAAACTATGACACTAGTGGAAACTAGCTAATCGCAGCTATGCTGGGTATAGGCACAAATTTCTAGTTCAGCAGCTAACTGGGTTTCCTTATTAAAAGAGTCATAATTGAAGACATCTCTCGACTAACTTTTTAGGTGTTTGATGGGATAAGGTCAGTAGTGGTGCGTGCTGAGATCATTATTAATTAATCGTTTGTGTAGTGGGGAAAAGACGGGCAATTTATAGAATTTTGTAAGTTTAATAGAAACCTATCCGATTTTGTGGAAAGTTGGATTATTTCCTGCGGAATTTACTTCCGGTTCTCGACAAATTTCATTCTTGCTTCGCAGGGGAAGTACTTATAAATCAGTACTTGTTGCTTTTTTAACTAAACGTTTGAATAGTATAGCCTAAATAGAATTTAATCGAACGGCGTCGATTAGTGACAAAAGTAATTTGGGCCGTTTCTTTCTCCAATTTTAAGACCATTTTTCAACAATTTATTTATGCCTTGGAGAAGGCTGATTCATATTTATCAAGGAATGCAGCCATTCTAATCAAACGTTTAATTGAAAGGAAAACTTGAGGGAAATGGTCGAAGTTTGTAATTTCATCGATTGGTGCTGGAGTGAACTTCTTCTCCTACAAACCAATAATTACTGGATAAATTAACAACAGAAAATCCCTAAATATGTTTTATAGGATAAACAAGGTAAATCCAGGAAAGTGGGCCTGGATAGTCTATTACTCTAAAAATAAAACAAAAAAATTTAATATTTTAGACTAATAGTGCTTTTTGTGGGATACGAATCCGTTCTCTATTGGATTCGTTTTTATGTGTAATAACAAATATTTTTTTAGAATTTTGCTATATTCATTGAAGTAAAGTACCGTGGAGGAATAATTTTGAAAAACATATTAGAGACCATGGGGGCGGTTCTACTGGTTTTATCTGATTTTAGAAAGTTCATGGGGGATGATTCTTGTGGTCGGGACTAACATCATTAAAAACCATGAGAACCGTCCCTGTGGAGTTTTTCAGGTGACTCTATGTAATTGGCAAAATAAATCAACAAAAAACCAGCATCACTTGAGGATACTGGTTTTTTGTTGATTTATTTTATTCTAAAGAAAAATTACAAGTTTTAGCTTACTTTACGTTAATGAAGTTTGTGATATGAAAGAAATCAATGGTTATAGAAGAATCATGTCGAGTGTTTTCATATTATTTGGCGAAATCACAAAATGTGGTGATGAATCAATTAGGGTAATTTAAAAAACACTGCAACCCCTTGATAAATAAAGGGAGTTGCAGTGTTTTTTACGTAAATAGAGATCCTCAGGATTGTCTGGTTTTTGGCATGTTAGTTTAATATTGTTACCTTTAATTGTTTTACTCCAAAATTGATCGCATCTTGATTAGAAGGAATAAAGATATCAATTCGATTTCCTTTAATGGCTCCGCCAGTATCTCCAGCGATTGCATTTCCATAGCCTTCTACATAAACTTTACTTCCAAGCGGAATAACAGATGGGTCAACTGCGATGACCTTTGCATTTGGGTTTGCTTTAAGGTTAATACCAGTAGCGGTAGTACCGGAACATCCCTCACATGAAGCCGTATAGGCTGTAGCCTTCACAGTAATTTCCCTTGAACTTGTATTAGTAGTTGATGCAGCTTCTACCGCGGGTTCACTTTCCTTTGGTGCTTGCGCTGCAGGTTTTGCTGATGCTGTTTGTGCAGCAGGCTTCGTTTGTTTTTCTGTTACAGTAGTATTAGTCGTATTTAAACCTTCATAGATTAATAGATTTAATCCAGGATGGATGAGATCGGTAGTTAATTTGTTCCATTCTTTAAGTTGCGAAACAGTTACCTGATAATCCATGGCTATATCCCATAGTGTATCACCTTGCTTAACATCATAATGTTTTTCTGGTGCAATGGTTAGTACATCTCCAGGGTGAATAAGGTCCGTAGTAAGATGATTCAACTTTTGTATATTTTCTAAAGATGTATTATTTGCGCGTGATAGATCCCAAAGGGTATCCCCTTTTTGTACTGTTACTGTTGCAGCTTGTACATTAGCACTTACAGTTACTGAGAGTACAGCAACTGCTATAATTGATATAATTCTTTTAAGCATTCTTTTACCCTCCACGTTCTTTGGTTGCTAAGTTTTTATCATCGTAACATAGAATTGTCTGAAACAAAGAACAGGGAGATGTTAAATCCTTTACGTCCGTGGCGTTTATATTACAATAGTATTTCCAATCCCATTTTAATAACTTTCGATATTTTAGCCCCAATACATTCTGCATAACGATGACATTTCATAATTTTTTCATATTTCCTTCACTGAAAGTACACACCAAGTGGATAAATTAGATAGGGAAGTGGTAATGCCATTTCTACAATAAAGGAGGAATGTTAATGAAAGTTAAATCATCTTTACTGGTACCGGCAATCACACTTGCTTTGCTTGGTTCTGCTGCATCTGCAACAGCAATCAAATCGGACAAGGAAAATACGGATAAAGCAAAACAAGAACAGATCGTATATAAAAAATCCGATAAAATGGATGAGTTATTGAACAAAGCATTACAATACGCTTCCCCGGCTGTAAAACAAGAATATGAAAACAATGTAAAGACAATGCGCTCATTGAGAGAAAAGCTTGGAAAGAAAGTGGAGTTTGGAAAAAGAGTAAAATTTAACAAAAAGATAGAAGCTTCGCCGGAAGCAAAAGAGATAATCGAGAAAGTAAAAGATGGTAATCTATCGAAGCAGGAAGCGAAACAACAGCTTATGAAACTTAATGGCGGAGAAAAAGGTGTTCGTATAAAAATTTCCGGCGCAGACAAAGAGCAAGTGAAGGCGATTATGGATAAAGTAAAAGCAGGAACCATCACAAAAAAGCAAGCCATGAAAGAAATGGAAAAACTTCCTGGAGCAAAAATGATTCAAATTAACAAAGAAGACCTAGCAAAAGTAAAAGAAAAACAGACGGACTGGGAGCAGCAACTGCAAGAAGCAATCAACAAAAAAGATCAAAAAACCATTGATTCGATCATTACCCAGCTCAATGATAAAATGGAGCAAGGTATACAAAAAAGACAACAATTGCTGAATGAAGCAAAATAAGAAATATAAGGATTCCTTGAACTCACTAAAAAAAGCAATATTTTATGAACAAAAAAGGAGTCTTTGGTGTAAAGTTTTGTTTTCGGGTTTTATATTGTTAGCCAAAGGGGAAAATAGTAAAGATAACTTGGAAAGGGAGGAATGAAAAATGGATGTTCCATTCACATCAAAGGAAGTCATTACTCAGATCCAGAAGTTACAGAACCAAGGTAATTCGCTACGTAAAAAAGAGGTAAAACAACTTTATCCTGATTTAATGCGGAGTGCTTTGTATTACTACCCAAGTTGGCAACATGCCATAGAAGAAAGTAAAGTAGGCTAGAATATTTAATTTACATCAAGATTAGAATAATATGAACTCTGTTAACAAAAAGGTTTCGCTCCCCGTGAAGCCTTTTTGTTATGCTTAAAGTTCCTTTAGAGCAATACAAAAATGCGTAATGGTGCTAGTGCTCTAGAAGTAAAATATTGATCAGTATTAATACCTATTTTTAAATTTGAGGTACCACCATAAAACCAACGCAAATACAATAAATGAAAAATAATAGTTTATTTTTCCAATAATAAGGAAATAATTGGTCATATTTATACATTCTTTAATTGACGCAATTGATTTGAGTTGGGATTAATAGGAGTGGTACCAATGAGGAAAATAAATAAATTAGCAGACTTATGTTGGGAGGGATTAACTTTAAAACACGTTTCTCACAAAGATCCTTATGTACTATTTTTTATTATTACATTAATTTTTGAGCTGTTTTTATCTTTTTTGTTGATCTTATCTTTTTTTCTATTCAGTAAATATGGATATAAACCTAATATTCAATACTATATGAGTGCTGTAATTTTGATTTTAATGTTAATCATTACAGTTCAATTGCTAATTACAACAATGAAGGTAGATAAAACCTATACGAAATGATGATACTTTAGATTGTTCGAAAAATGATTGATAACTAACGTATGGATTTATTCATTAGACAAGAAGGAGTGCACTATAAATTGCTACTGGTTGGGGATTTGCTGTTGGTATTCCTGCAGTTATCTTTGGTGGAATTAGTGGAAATCATATAAACCCTGCTTACACCATTGCATTAGCAGTTAATCATCTATTTCCTATGGAAAAAGTTATTCCTTATATAACAGAACAACTCATTGGTGCATTTATTGGTGCAATGATTGTTTGGATAATGTATAAACCTTTTATGGATGATACAGAAGATGATATGGAAGTGCTAGGCTGTTTTGGATTAGTACCTTCCTACAAAAAAACTTATCTTAACGCATTCTTTACGGAATTCATTGGTACATTTATTCTAGTTTTTTGTGCAGTAAGTGTTCCTTTAGATGTATTAGAGAGTCTAAATATTCCTGTACTCAACCTAGGACCTGTTGGAAAGGATGCTCATAAATGGACGGAACGTCTAGATGTTGACAATGCCTTCGAACCTTTAAGAGATATGCTTTCTATTACAGTTAATCTATTATTAGCTGGGGACAATGATTAAAATATATTTGAAGACACCCTTCATTTAATAATGTCCTCATCGTTAAATATAAGGCAGCTTTGTAAAGAAGAATTAAGTTTTAAGAGAGGTTTACTTTAGCATTGGTTTTCCGTCTCCAATCCAGATTATAAAGTAAAAAAAGGGCCAGGTCCCCACTACGTTAAGCATTATTGTAGTGGGGGCCTGACCCTTTTTCAATGGAATGGTACTAACCAAATGATATACCATGAGAACCGTCCCTGTGGAGCTTCGTTGTGGAAAAACTTCCCTTACATATCTGAAAAACCAATTATTTATCAATATTGGGGATATGGGCATGATTACAATGATGCTCGTAAATTACCTTAAACAATAATTTTATGTAAAATAGAAAAACTCAAACCATTACGATTGGTTTGAGTTTCTCTATTATAAGAATTATTTAAGGGATATATTGTTCTGTAATTTTAGTTACAATACCATTTTTTATTTCTATATGAAACGGAATTTGATGGTGCTTATCTCTCTGTTTTAAAAAGGTGATAAACTGACTTCTAGTTACTTTTTCGTTCCATTTGATTCCGTATAAACTTCGTGTCTGTAAGACATATTGGGCATTTTTTGAAATGGTAAAGGTACGTATCTTGGGATTAACGTTCCTAATCCAGTATCCATCTGGCGCATGATCCATTTCTTTACTGCATTTACAATCCTTTAAAAATTCTCTATCAGCGGCTTTTCCGAAATACCACTGTATATAATCAAATTTCGCCACCCATTTACCATGAACTTGTTGGAAAGAAGTAATATAGGTGGCTGCTTTATCCGTTGTGGGTTGAATTACTTTTGCATTTGCTTTGGAACTGGGTGAGGGCAGTAATAACAAAGTAAAAATTAATACAGGAAAGAATAGTTTAAAAACTCTTTGTAACTTCAATCGTAATTCCCCCTCTTATATATATCCTATAGTTAAAATATAAATGGTATAAATTAAAAACGGTGTCGATATAAGGGATAGCAGAAAATTAATTTTGAGAAAATAGTTGCTCCCTTTTTATCTAAGGCTTTCGAACTGTAATCTTATTGAACGGTCGGGAATTTTATGAATATATTCCTATCTTTTTACTGTAATTTGTAGAAAAAAGTCCATTTCCCTCTATGATATATTCATATAATTCCAAAAAGAGGAATTAGTATGGTAGAGAATGGGACAGCTTATTTTGAGGGTGTGATAAGTCCAACAAATGCAACAAATAAACTAATCACTTGGAGCAGCAACAACACAAAAGTGGCTACTGTTGACTCGAAAGGAAATGTCAAAGCTATTAAAGCGGGGTCAGCAGTCATTACTGCGACTACAAAAGATGGAGTCAAAAAAGCTTCCTTTGGTGTAACTGTTAAATAGTAGTGGAAACAGGGGGAAGGTTCTCCTGCTTCTTTTTCTAAGTAGGGGACATTTGCATAGAGGACAAATGAAAAGGGCTACTTAAATTATTAGAAACCCCTTCTTCTTATAAAAAGGATTTCTTTCATGTGAATAATATATGAAAAAATAGCAGGTAATATCATTTTCTAGAAAACAAGGAGAATATTTTACTATGAAAAAATTAGCAAAGGTTTTAATGGTTGGGACATTAACACTAAAACATTAAGTGCCTGTCACGACCCGGATTTTGTCGAAGATTGATAGGTTTTTAGCTTTTGGAAAATGAAAGAATAAAAACAAGAAACCACCATAGATCTACTTGATAATAGAGGCTAGGTGGTTTCTCTCTTTTAGGTTCGCTCCCTCATCCGCTCAGGAAGTGTCTGTATCGACTGGACAACCAAATCAAGCTTTGCTTCAATTCGGTAAAGCAAATAGAGCGTCACAACGATGGGGAATCCCACCTGGCTGATGATTGGAATCAACTGCTCCACTTTTCTCACCTCCTTACATTATTGATAAAAAGAGGCTGGGTTCATAATGAATCCGGCCTCTCACTTTTATTAGGCAATCACGTAATCTGTCACATTGCGGTCGATCACTCTTGCTCCTTTTGCAGCAACAAACTTGCCGCTGTTTGTTGTGAAAACTTCAGATGCAATAATCTGCGCCATCGATAATTTTACGACTTCTTCATCGATTGGCTCTTTTGGGTTATCAACGGAAAGGCTCGCCGTCTTTCCAAACTCCGTGGCAAATTGCAATTCCAATGTTTTTGCCATTTCTTTCACCTCCCATCACTTTATTATTTTGTTAGACTATTAACCTAGAATTGCGATGCTATCATTCCGCTCCACTTTGTTTAGCGTGTCATTGCATAGAACAGCAACTGCTAGTGCAGCTTGCGATAATTGATCCGCAGTAGCTGCCTTGGTGACATTGCTAAACGTTTTCGCTTTGAGGATGGGATTTCCCTCGTCATCCATGCCCGCTTCAAATACGATGCGAAGCTTCGTTACTTCTAATAACGCTAGTGCCATTGTCTCTCACCACCTTTCACCTTCTATATAGAAAAAAGTCGGTAAAATGGACAGGGTAGGGAGAAGAGAGAAGATAAATAAATTGAAAAATGCCCTGGAGAGGATAGCGTCTCCCAGGGCATTTTAATAGAGTTTTCGAGATTTCGTAGACGATCCGCAAATAAAAGCAGTGAATCCGCAAATAAAAGCCAAATTTGCGCAAATAAAGCTAACTTTTAGGCGGAGGAGGGAGCCTGGAGGGGGAAAATTAGCACAATGAGCAGCTTATCAGCGAATTATTGAAGGATATCAGCGAACTGGACAATTTTTCAGCGAAAATCCCACTTTTATCAGCGAAACTAGCATCTTATCAGCCCATGAATCTCCGAAGCTGCAAAGTAAGAACCCATAATTGTGTTATATTAATCTGAAGTTTGAGAGGGTTTCCAATTATTATCCAGCAAATGTCATAAGTTTTGGAAAATATGTAGTAAGTGCCTGAATATATGTAATAAGAGTCGGAAAATATGTAGAAAGAATCCAGGTGCCTGTCACGTCCCGGAATTTGTCGAAGATTGCTAGGTTTTTAGATTGTTGAAAATGAAAGATAAAGACAAGAAACCACCTTTCCTCTACTTAATAGTAGAGGAAAGGTGGTTTCTCAAATTTATGCCCGCTCCCTCATCCAATTTGGTTCCTTTGAGAAAAATATGGGAATCATTGCATTTTTCGTCACTTTTTGATAATGCAATAAGGGGCAAGGGCACTTTTTAATTAGTGTCCCTTGCCCCTTATTCAGGTTATAGTCCAATTTTTAACTAAGCGATTCTTGTAATATTAAGGTCTAAACGAGATAACAGTTGTATAGGAGCTGTAGATTTTCTTACCGCTGACTATACGGTAGGCCCGAACTTTGTAGTAATAGTTCTTCCCTTTGTTAGTCTCGTATTTGTATAGCTTACCTGTGACCCAGATGTAAGGGTAGCAATCTTAGTGTAAGTTCCTGTCTTGGTTGTCGCACGAAACAGTTCATTGCCGCTTGCCTCGGTTTCTTTGCTCCAAGAAAGCTTAACTGAAGTGCTGCTGACTCTTGTTGCTTTATGTGCAAATGGTGAAGAAAGAACCGGTTTTATACTTGTGGTACTTGAAAACGAACCATATACCTTTGTGCCATTAACAGATCGGTAGGCTCTTATTTTATAATAGTACGTTCTTCCTGTGATTAAGGAGCTGTTTGTATAGCTCGTTCCAGATATGGTTGGTAGTTTAGTATAAGTACCTGCAAAAGCTGTGGATCGATAAACTTCATATCCATTTGCCCCGCTGACTGGGAGCCAGCTTACCGATACTTTGTTATAACCTCTGGAAGAGGATTTCACAGCTGTAACGGTTGGCAATAAAGGTTTTCCAGTAACCACACTTGAGTAAGGGCTGTAAACCTTGGTCGTTCCATCAACTGTTGGAAGGCGATTATTTTATAATAATAGGTTCCATTGGTTGTTAGACTTTTGTTGAGATAACTCACTGTGGTGCCTGACACGGTAGCTATTCTGCTATACATTCCAGAAAGGGAAGTGGAACGATAGATATCATATCCTTTTGCTCCTGTGACAGGGGTCCAAGTGATTTTTACGGTATCGTATCCGGCTGAAATAGCTTTTACAGCTGTAGGAGTACTAGGATTTTTAATATATTGGGCACAGGCTTTCATGTTGGACTGAATTGTGATCGGAAACTTGATTTTTGTTCGATAGCTTGAATCTGCATACCAGCCCAAAAACGTATAACCAGATTTGCTTGGATGCCCCGGATCGTTAATCGCAGATCCATACTCATTGGTTTGGGAAGAGTAAGTGTGCCCCACATCCAAGAAGGAAACCGTGTATAAATTTATCGTGTAATTTGCTGTTACCGTTACACATATCTTATATCAATCAAATTTTGGTCCCAGTCTGTAAAGGTATAGCCAACCTTTGTGGGGCTATCGGGCGGCGTGTAGCTTTTGGCCGATCCAAGGCTCAGGTAACAGAAGAGTTTAAAGAAATGTATCATCGATGGAAAGCAGGAAAGATAACAGCAGTGAGGGCCATGCAGGAAGTAAGGCTAAAAAAGACGACCTTTTATAAACTTGTCAGGGAGTATGAAGAAGTAGCACAAGAATAAGTCTAAATAATAGGAAGAAACACGTCAAAAAAATTAGCATCTGCCAATGAGCAGATGCTGTTTTTACAAAAGGGGGAATACATTATCATATTTGCCAGTTTTTCAGATTTATATACATATATTTTTAAAAAGTTATAGCGTCGGATTATGTGTTAAGTCTCATTAAAAAACCATTATTAATACTCTCACACTAGCAAAATCAGGTCAATCTGTTGTGGATCTATGATTCAAACCATTTTTTCTAATGGGACACAATAGAATTAAGTCTCATGAGTTGTTATTTTTTTCAAAAGAAAAAGACCGAAAGAGTGGTATTATCCCCTACAGGTAGACAGTAACTTAGCTATGCTGAATCAAGCCTTAGTATTCGTTGAAATACTCTTGGATCTTGTTAGAGTCTTCGGTTTTGGTGAGTGCCAACATCAACAGGATACGAGCTTTTTGAGGGTTAATGTTGCCAGAATTGACGAAGTGGTTGTCTACGTCAATTTGTTCGTGAGTAACCATGCCTACTGGTACACGGGTGTCACGAACAACGACAACACCATTCTTCACAGCATCCTGCAGACCCGGAAGCGTTTTTTCATGGATAGAACCGTTACCTGTACCAGCGTGGATAATTCCCTTCGCACCGGCAGCAACCGTAGCGTCAACTATTACACGGTCATCATTGGCATGTGAATAAACAATATCAACACGATGCAGATTGTCTTCAGTGATCTTGCGAATGTCAAACTCGGACTCAGTGGTGTGCTTTTTAATTGGCAGGTTATAGAAATAGGGATTACCGCCTTGTATATAGCCGAGGGAGCCGAGCTCCGGATTATTGAAGGCATCAACGTCGGTGGTATTAGTTTTAAATGTGTCGCGAGCGCTTCCAATCTTGTCATTCATGGTGATCAGGACGCCCTTGCCGCGAGCTTCTTTGGAACCAGCAAGTGCTACAGCGTTGTACAGGTTCAACGGACCGTCAGCAGAGATTGACGTAGAGGGGCGCATTGAACCAACCACGACGATCGGTTTATCAGAATGAACAGTCAGGTTGAGAAAGTAAGCCGTTTCCTCCATTGTGTCGGTACCGTGGGTGATGACAACACCGTCACACTTTGGATCATCCAATTCCTTTTGGACCTCCTTCGCCAGTTTGACCATTATGGCATTAGTGTTAGACGTACCAGAATCAATGCGTGATACCTGCTCAGTGGAAATGTTAGCAATATCCTTTATCGTAGGAACTGCTTCTATTAGTTGATTTGGGGTTAGGACGCCAGCCTGATAGCCGGTTGTTTGGGTAGAAGTAGAACCAGTTCCTGCGATGGTGCCACCCGTTGCCAGAATTTTAATGTTAGGTAATTTTTTCTCAACAGGATTGGCTGTATTAGATGTTGTAATCTGTTTAGCTTCAACAGGATGCGATGCACCAGTGTAACTTGAAGAGATGGTGATAATCCCGGTCGACATTAATGCTAGTGTGGTGATAGCAACTTTTTTCTTTGTAATTAGTTTCTTCATTAGAAATTCCTCCATATAACGTGTGATTGGTAAAAATAAAAGTGAAACTTCCATCAGTGGGATCTTACTGCCCGTTAATTCGGGATAAATCTTAGTAAGCGCTTTCGTTTTGTTCTAAAAAAGGATAATTTTAATTTATAATAAGAACTACTAAAAACTACAAAAACTCACAAAAAAATGAAAATTTAAAAAAAAGATTTTTTTAATACCAGTTAGTTCTTTGGGTTCTGGTGCAAAAACTTGAAGACAATTGCAAGTAATCTCTAAATCTTGAATACTTTTAGTCTCAGTGGAAGCATTACGAACTTGAAATTACTCTTTTCACAGTAAGGTGGTACTTACGGTACAACTTGAGGATGGCGGAAGAAGAGAAAGGGATCGAATTCGAACACGGAAGCGTGAGGCAATTGATTTGGCTCTACAAAACAGCACAACTTTCGGTCGGCCTTTAAGCCATCATTACGGTTTGGCGGTAACGAGTAACATATTCTCCAACGAAGAGAGCCACAATCTCTCAGAAAACAACCAAAAATAAAGGAGGACTGATCAGCCCTCCTTTTGATATGTATACCTATTATCGCTCACATGCAATAAAATCTTTATCCCGGTCACTTTTTTTATTAGCGTCATACAGCGCTTTTGAAACATATGGCTTGTACTTAGTTTTCCCACCCTTGTTTTTAACATTAGATGCTCTTGCCACTCCACCTTTGAAATCCTTATTCAAAGCAGTACAGTTTTGGTAAGTTTTAATCTTTACCTGTGCTTCCGCAGAATCAGTCAAACTGAAGGATAACCCCACAACTAATCCCAAAGATAGTAAAATAGTAAACAACTTTTTCATATTTTTCATACTCCTTATATTGAAATCTTATTTCCATAGTAGGATATTATTAGGAAAATATCAATGCAAATATGCTGAGTTCCGGTACATTGGCACTACCTCACATAGTCCTATTTATCCCCGACAGACAGATCAGTATAAAGCATCCAATGAATCATCCTTGCTTTTATTCCTTAATTTTAATAACATTCTAGATTATTTCCCCAAACTAAGTTACTAGAGGAAAATAAACAACTAGTTACAATAATGGGTTTGGGCACTGACCCTGGTTCAGTAGCTAAACAAGGTTCCTTTTTAAAAGAGTCATGGTTGAAGACAGCCCTCGACATTCTTTTTATACTTTTAAAGGGATAAAGTCGGGAGTGGTGTGTGCTGAGGCCACTATTAATTAAACGTTTGTGTAGTAGGGAATGGACGGGCAAATAAAAGAATTATGTAAGTTTAATAGAAACCTATCTGATTTTGTGGAAAGTTGGGTTATTTCCTGCGGAATTTATTTCCGGTTCTCGACAATTATCATTCTTGCTTGGCAGGGAGGGTGTTTATAATTCAGTACTTATAACTGTTTTAACCAAACGTTTGAATAGTATAGCCTATATGGAATTTAGTCGAACAGCTGTCGATTCGTGACAAACGTGGTTTGGATGCTTTCTATCTCCTATAGCATATTGGAGTGTATTTGATTAGGGCATTAATCATCCCCTTATAACAAATAATAATAAAAATAATTCAACATTTTAAATAACAAAGGGAACTAAAAAAGGAGAAGAGTAGTCATCATCGGACAATTTCTCTTCTCCTTTTGTTGTGAAGTGTTCTACAACTTGATTATTCAATTAATTTCCCTAATGGCTTGTAGATTCTATCTACCAAATCGGAAGGTCCGGGCGTATCCGGGTAAAAGAGAAGAATGAAACTAAGAATCCACCCCATTGCCAGCAGGCATACAAAAACAATTTTCTCTTTTTTTCCTTTGACTTTATTTTTGGCCATTCGTATAAAAACATGAGAGCTAAAACGATTGTAAACGCAAAAACAATCGCCCATTTCATATATCTTCCACCTCACTTTTCGGTACTGCAGGTGGATCAGTAGAAAGGCCTGGTCGTAGAATTTTAACATCAATATCATACTCTATTTCAACAGTTGGAAAAATTTCATCCCAATTTACTTTAGCTGATTGCCACTCTTTCGTGTATTTACGCTGAAAACTTCTATGAAAGTTAAAGATGTCCACATTCATTTCTTGTTGCACTTCTTCAACCGCTTCCTGTATTCTTTCTTCTATCTTTTCTTCAAATTTCCTTTCAAGCATCCTCATACTCTTAGGATCTCTTAAGTCCAAGGTGCTGGCATTTTGAATCACATCATCCTCTACTTTGCAATTAATCGTTATTTTCCATGTTTCATTTTCAATTCGCGGAATCAGCTTCGTATAGGAACGAATCATTTCACCTGTGACCTTGCCTTCCCCCTCTTCTACATCAACCGTGATGGTCGCAGATTTAATTTCATCTCTTACCCATAATAATCCCCTTGTGACTGATTCATCTAAGGTACCAACCATTTTATCTCCTTTAAACACGGCGGTACCGCTTAGCATCAATTGCTTTTATCCTTCATTTTTCCTTCATCCTTTTTGGAGGAAATACTTGTAACCATAGGCAATGCCGCTCCTCCTGTTTCACTTGCAAACATTTGCAGCAGTTCACTCATCGTAATATCCATTCCTATCTGAAACTGGGCTAATTCAGTAAGGGTCTCTGAGGAACTATTTTCTAAATGGGGCAGGCTTGAAATAAGATCCTTAGCCGTTCCTTCACTTACGAAAACATTGTTTCTTAATCGAGCTTCTGGTAATCGTGAAAAGAAGTCCATATGCTCTCGGATTCCTTTTTCCGCTAGTACTTCTCCAACTACGGTTGCAGAACCATGCCCCCAAAACAAGTTGCGAGCAATTTTTTGCTGCAGCTTCGATCTAGCTGCAGCCATTGTCTCACCAGTTGCAGATTCAACAAAGGATGTTCGTGAACCTGGAGCTCCTCCACCTTCCTTTATTGCCGCACTCATAGTCTCTGGTATAACTATTTCTACGGAAAGCTCAATTTCATTTTCATTATAGTAATCAATTCCTGTGCTTAGGACAATCGCCACATCATTAACTTCACGGCGATCCCAACATCCGGTAAGGAAAAAAAGTGTATGCCACATCAATACCATCACGAAGGTTTTACAAATCGTTTGATTAACTATTGAGTTCATCTTTTAATCCCTTCCTTTGTTCCACTCTTTTACGTACTAGAGTAATGATTAACAAAAGGGCAGGAAGGATTATTTGCAGCGATAGCATGTAAAAGACACTAGAAGTTCCAAGAAAACTCTTTAATTCTGTCAGATTAGGGGCAGACCACCGAGCGAATAAAATTAAAAGGAAGCCAAGTGGAAATACAATGGGTTTGTAATTGGAAAGCTTTAGCCATTGAGCGGTGCCTAGTGCCAAAGCATAAAAAAATACAGAAATTTTTATAAAAGTTCCTAATACCCATAGTGCCATTACAATCGATTCCAAGTGTTGAAAAAATTTCGCTATACTAACGTATTTTCCTGCATTCATTACCGGATAACTTAAATCGGCAGTTATTTCACCAAATATACAAAGGGCTGCCAAATTGGTTAGAACCATAATAAATACTACGCTGAGTACGGAAAGGTTTCCCCATAATAATCCTTTTTTCTGATCCGATAAATAAGGTAGAAAAAAGGCGATAAGAATATATTCGCTAAACCAGGATGCTGGAGAGGCTGCTCCTAAAAAGGAAGGCTTGAGACCTTTTTCCAGTATAGGGAGCATATTGGTTAGATCCAAATCCTTGATTAGGAAAAGGACAAGCGTCAACCAGAGTAATATCACAATAGGGACAAAATGCTGCGCCGCTCTAGCGATCGTTTCTAATCCGCCGCGGACAGCAAAAGCGCAAACGAGTGTCATACTTCCTAAAATGACCATCTGAGGGGTCTGAAACAAAAAGTTACCCGAGATAAACTCTCCATATTCTCTTATCACAATGCCATTTATATGTAAGTATAAAAATAGATATAAAAAACCAATGATCTTTCCAGGGATATTTCCAATAATACGTTTACTATATTCAATAATTGTTTCTCTTGGATAGTGTTTATGTAATTCATAAGCAATCCATACAGCCAAAAAACCAAAGAAGGAACCCCAAATAGGGGATATCCACATATCACGCTCTGCTTTGGCTGCTGTAATCGAAGGAAGGATCAGTAGAGCGGTAGCCAAGATGGTAGGATGCATCATGATGGCCAGTTGAAAAGATGAAATTTTCCCTTTTTCAATCATTTATTCACCCCCATGAGTTGGGCCTGGTTTTTGACCAGGAGCTTGACGGTACTTGTTATAATCCCCTGTCAAATGAGGGCGGGAAGAATAAGCCCACCTTGGAAGTCTAAAAAATACATCTTTCATTTCGCTTCCCTTCATCGGTGCAATGGGAGACAAATACGGTACCCCAAAAGAACGTAATGTGCATAAGTGGGTAACAATCATAATGACCCCCAGCATAATTCCCAATAATCCTAACGTTCCTGCTAGGATAAGCATGGGAAAGCGCAGCAATCTAAGAGCCATTCCAGCATTATATCTAGGGATGCCAAACGAAGCGATTCCTGTTACAGCAACAACCATTACCATAGGGGCAGAAACAATTCCAGCTTCAACTGCTGCCTGTCCAATCACTAGTGCTCCGACAATACTTACAGCTGCCCCCATCTGTTTGGGCAATCGAATTCCAGCTTCTCTTAAAATCTCAAACATAATCTCCATCGAAATTGCTTCGATTAAGGCGGGAAATGGGATGGGTTCACGTGACGCTGCCATACTGATTAAAAGTGCAGTTGGAACCATTTCATGATGATACGATAAAACGGCTACATATAAAGAAGGGAGCAAAAGCGAAATGACGATAAATAAAAAACGAAGCCAGCGGATAAATGTACTTATAATTGGACGTTGATAATAATCTTCTGAAGCTTGCATCAGAGAATAGAACGTGGTTGGAGCAACCAGTACAAAAGGAGTGCCATCTGTTATAATCGCAACATGTCCTTCCAATAAATAGGATGAAATAACATCCACCCGTTCCGAATTTAATACTTGGGGAAAAGGAGAATACGGATTATCCTCAATAAATTCCTCAATATACTCGCTTTCCAATATCCCATCGACATCAATTCGATTTAGGCGATTTTCAACCTCCGTGATGAGATTCTGATCTGCTACTCCATCAATATAAGCTACTGCTACACTTGTTTTGGTTAATCTGCCTATTGTGGTTTTTTTTATTTTTAACGTTGGACTTTTGATTTTACGTCGAAGGAGAGCAATATTAACCCCGATGGATTCGATGAATCCTTCGCGTGGTCCCCGTATTACTGATTCAGCAGATGGTTCCTCAATTGCCCTTTTTTCCCATTTTGCTAAACCGACAGAAAATCCTTCACCTTTTTGGTCTATAAGAATGACAGGGTTTCCTGATGAAATTTGATCAATCACATCTGTATATGTTTCTACTGTACTAATATTAGAGTTAGAAATCTTTTGTTTCAGATTAGAGGAAGTATTTTCAGAATTTTGCTCTCCAGATTCCTTCAAAAGTGGGGAAAGGATAGTATCGTTAATCCCTTCTACATCCGTTAAGCCTTCAATGTAAATTAACACTGCTTTCTCTTTTCCTTCTATTAAGAAGGAGTGAAAAATAACATCGGGACAATTCTCATAAATGGAATTTAGATTAGTAATATTTTCATTCAAATCATCTAATAGAACATCTTCTGGTTTTGATGATGGAGCTTTATTTTCTTTAGAGTCAGTAGATGTTTGATTTTGAAATAATGATTGAATTTTTTTAGGCTTTCTCCACTTACTACGCATCTACAACAATCTCCTAATGTACCAACATTGTTTTTTTATTATGTTTTAAAAAAATAAAAATATGCACATTTTGGTAATTTTATCCTCCGCTAAATCCCTCATTAAAGACCCTATGATGCAAAGAGATTTCCTATTGTCTCTGTTTGTAAATATTAACGATAGATTAGGAAAACCTAATTAAAAAGAGAACGCAGGAGGGCAGCAAAATGGCAGAAATCCCAAAGACAAACAACAAGACTTTTTGCATGAGTGAATACGATGTATTAAAACGAGTAATCCTTTGTCAGCCTCAATATATGACGATCCGCGAAGTAATTAATGAAACGCAAGAGCATTTTAAGAATGAAGGTATCCATATTGAACGCGCGCTTGAGCAGCACAGTAAATTTGTCAAAACGCTAAAGCAGAATGGCATCGAAGTTATTTTATTGCCTTATCATAAAAAATATCCTGAACAGGTCTTTACCCGGGATATTGGTTTTACTCTAGGGCAAACAATCTTTGTTGCTAATATGGCAACGGATGTTCGTGCAGGGGAGGAAAACGTTTTAAAACAATGGCTGGAGGATGAAGAAATCTCTTATTATAATTTAGCCGAGGAACGAATTGAGGGCGGAGATGTTGTGATTGATCGGGAAACAATTTATGTGGGGCTCAGCAATCGGACGGACCAAAAAGCTGCTGAGCAATTGCAGCGTCTTTTGAATCAATTCAATATCATTCCCATCTCTTTTAAAGCAAAATACCTGCATCTGGATTGTATATTTAATGTCGTTTCTCCTGATGTGGCCCTTATTTACCCAAATGCCTTAACGAAAAAAGACATCGAGCTTTTTGCTTCACGTTATGAATTAATTGAAGTTTCGGAAGAAGAACAATTTCAATTAGGTACAAATGTATTGAGTATCGGGAACAAACGGGTATTAAGTCTGCCGGTCAACGAAAAGGTAAACAAGCAGCTTCGTAACCGAGGCTTTCAAGTTATTGAAGTGGATATCACAGAAATCATTAAATCTGGTGGCTCCTTCCGTTGTTGTACTCTTCCTATCTTACGAGAAACGTAAAATAATCATATAAAAATGACCATATAAACAACCCACAAGCCCGTAAAGGGTGAGGTTGTTTATATAGTCATAAGATACATAATTTAGCTTTTTACGTTTTAACCTGGGAGTACGTGAATAGTGTGAATTTATAGAGCATTTCTTTGTGATGAGGAATGTTTTTTATTTTTGTCTAAAATTAACATTTGTTTATCAATAAAAATATTATAAAAAATAATAAAAGTTTATTGAAAATCAATAAATAATGTGTTAAATTTCAAATAGACAATAAATATGTGAGGTGCTTTTTATGAAACGAGGGTCAACACTATTTTTAAGGATGGCTGTTTTTCTTATTGGAACTCCAGTTCTAGCTTTGTGTATATTTGGGTTGCCTTGGTTAGCTAAGAATTCAGTAAATCCAGATTATGCCCATATCCTATATCCCATTTTAATAGGTATGTATGTATCAGTAATCCCGTTTTTCGTTGCATTGTATCAGGCTCTTAAACTTTTAAGCTATATTGACAAGAACCAAGCTTTCTCTGAATTGTCTGTTAAAGCTCTAAAGAATATTAAAATCTGTGCAATGACAATCAGTGGTTTGTTTGTGGTAATTTTGCCATTTGTTTATCTCGTAGCAGATCTAGACGATGCCCCAGGTCTCATCATAATCGGAATGGTCCCTATCTTTGCTTCAATAGTAATCGCAGTATTCGCTGCTGTTCTTCAAAGACTTTTACAAGAAGCGATTGATATAAAATCGGAAAATGACTTAATCGTTTGAGGTGATAACAATGGCAATGATAATCAATATTGATGTGATGCTGGCGAAAAGGAAAATGAGCGTAACAGAACTCTCGGAAAGGGTTGGAATCACGATGGCTAACCTTTCTATATTGAAAAATGGAAAGGCAAAAGCAATTAGGCTTTCAACTTTAGAAGCGATTTGTAAGGCTTTAGAATGTCAGCCTGGAGATATTTTAGAATACCGAAGTGATGAAGACATCCAAGATTAATAAGGCATTGTGAACAAAAGGACGAAACGTCCAAATTCATCATTAAAGGAGGACATGTATGAGCAACGAACCTATCATCAGCTTGAGTCATGTGACCAAACGGATTGGCCGGACCACCATCATCGACGATCTTACATTTGACGTACCGCAAGGCGAAATTTTCGGCTTCCTTGGTCCAAATGGGGCCGGTAAAACAACCACAATCCGCATGATCGTCGGACTGATGTCGATCACTAAGGGACAGATACTGATTAAGGGGAAAAATATCAAAACCGAATTCGAGCAAGCGATCCGGCACGTCGGCGCCATCGTGGAAAGTCCAGAAATGTACAAGTATCTGAGCGGGTACCATAACCTCGTTCACTACGCCCGCATGGTGCCGGGGGTAACCAAGGAACGGATTGACGAAGTGGTGTCGCTGGTCAAGCTGGAAAACCGCATCCATGACAAAGTCAAAAAGTACTCGCTCGGCATGCGCCAGCGTCTGGGAGTCGCCCAGGCACTGCTGCATCGGCCGTCCCTGCTGATTCTCGATGAACCGACGAACGGTCTTGACCCGGCGGGGATTCGCGAACTGCGCGATTATTTGCGGCATTTGACCCGTACGGAAGGAATCACCGTTATCGTCTCCAGCCATCTGTTGTCCGAGATGGAGCTCATGTGCGACCGGGTCGCCATCCTCCAGCAGGGCAAGCTAGTCCATGTGATGCCGGTTCAGCAGTTTACCCAAGGGAACGATCAAGCTCAAACGTATCTAATTCAAGCACAGCCAGCGGAACAGGCATTGGTGACCATGAGGCAGATGGATGGGGTTCAGGAGGTCAAGCTCGCTCAGGAGGGGATCATCGAGGTCACCACCGAGCGGGAACACATCCCAGACATTCTGACAGGGATGATGCAGAACCATATTCGTATCTATGGCGTGCAAATGGTTTCCCAGTCTCTAGAAGATCGATTCTTGGAAATAACGGGGGGTGGACAAATTGGTTAATCTAGTACTCAATGAAAATATGAAGATTTACCGACGGGTGCGAACGTGGATCCTGGTCGGACTTATGGCCGCTTTTGTGCTTTTTGTCAACATCATTGAATGGCATTCCGATGGAAAAAAGGCGCAAGGCGAAGGCTGGCGGGCAGAACTGTTACAGGAGAAGCAGCAATGGAGCGAAATTCTGAAGCAGCCCAAGCTGGATGAAGAGGATCGAATGTTCTACCTGCAGCAGATTGCCGTCAACGACTATCACTTGGAGCAGAATATTCGCTCGACGGACGGCACGATGTGGGATGGTGTGAACGGTTCAGCCAATCTGATGATCGTGATTACCATTTTCACCATCATCATTGCGGGAGACAGTCTGGCAGGCGAATTTTCATCCGGCACCATCAAGCTGCTGCTCATCCGGCCAGCCAACCGGGTCAAGATCCTCGTCTCCAAGTATATCTCTTTTCTGTTGTTCAGCATGCTGTTGTTACTCACTCTGTTTGTCATATCCGTCGCGGTCAACGGAATCTTATACGGCTTTGGATACATGGATCTACCGTTGATCAGCATGACTGCGGAAGGGCAAATCGTCGAAAGGAATATGGTCTTCAATCTGTGGAAAACGTATATGCTGGGCGGTGTATCCACTGTCATGTATGTAACCATGGCCTTTATGATCTCGTCCGCCTTCCGAAGCAGCGCGATGGCTATCGGGTTTTCCATCGGCGCCTTGTTTGCGGGTAATATTATTCTGGAGGCACTGCAGCGGTTCGATTGGAGCAAGTACCTGTTGTTCGCCAACACCGATCTCACGCAGTACCTGACCGGACGTCCTTTCCAAGAGGGAATGACATTGTCCTTTTCCATCGGAGTGCTCGCTGTCTATTTCCTCGTGTTCAATCTGATTTCCTGGCTCCTTTTTACACGTAGAGACGTGGCGGCCTAAGCTTGCCGATTATATAACAATTAAGATTCACCAAGGAAGTGATTCAAATTGATAAAAAATATTAGCCTTATAACTGATAACATAAAAGATTTTTCATTACAAAATATAGAGTTTATTGTTGGATTCCTTTTGAACTTTCAAAATAGGTCTTTTGAAGACAATTGTGTACTCGACATAGATTTTATTATTAAGGATAAAGAAAAACAATATATTGCCTGCTTTCGCTTCTACAACCCTAAGAGTATCAATTTTGAAAGTGGGGGTATCTATCATCAAATGTCAATCGAGATTTACGATATAAGGGATAGAGGTTGGGGAAATAAGAAATATGAAGTGATAGACTACGAAGATGATACCTTACACTTTTATTGTTCAGACATTGAAATTATTTCTTTAAGAGAACTCAATAAGTAATTTAGTCCTATTTAGCTACCATGAAAATAATCTTCTGAAATTCTGATGAATCAAATTCATAAAAGGGGATTTACTAATGAATTTAACCATTCAAAATTATTCTCAGAAAAAACCTTTGAGGGTACAAATCATGAGAGCAATAAAACAACTCGTTCGTTTTGGTTGGGAGCAGGCCCTATCATGTTTGTTTCCTGTGATTATTTTTGCCTCTTTGGCTTTTACACAAATCATGCCACTTCCCTACCTGCCACGGTATGACTGGCTGCTCATCATCTGCCTTCTGATGCAGTGTTGGATGGTGCGTTCTGGGCTTGAAACACGGGATGAACTAAAGGTTATCACATTGTTCCATCTTATTGGTCTTGCTCTTGAACTTTTCAAGGTACATATGGGCTCCTGGTCTTATCCAGAGGAAGGATATTTCAAAATTTTTGGAGTGCCTTTGTATAGTGGATTCATGTACGCAAGTGTAGCGAGTTTTCTTTGCCAGGCATGGAGGAGGCTTAAGGTTGAACTGATTAAGTGGCCGCCGTTTTTGGTAGTTGTACCTCTTGCAGCTGCGATTTATTTGAATTTTTTCACCCACCATTATTGGATTGACTTTCGTTGGTGGTTATCTGGCCTTGTTATTATCGTCTTTTGGCAATCATGGGTCACATACGAGGTTGATGGAACTCGTTACCGTATGCCGCTCGCACTTTCCTTTGTGCTCATCGGATTTTTTATATGGATAGCCGAAAATATCGCAACGTTTTTTGGAGCGTGGAAATATCCAAACCAAACCGATGCATGGAGTCTCGTTCATCTAGGAAAGGTGAGTTCATGGCTCTTATTAGTGATTGTTAGCTTTCTAATAGTAGCGACGTTAAAGCAGGTTAAGGGGAAAATTCCATAAATTTTGTGCCTGTCACGCCCCGAACTTTGCCGAAGATTGATAGGTTTTTAGAGTGGTGGAAAGTGAAAGAATAAAACAAGAAACCACCTTGGATCTACTTGATAGTAGAGGCTAGGTGGTTTCTCTTTTTTATGCCCGCTCCCTCATCCGCTCAGGAAGTGTCTGTATCGACTGGACGACTAAATCAAGCTTTGCTTCAATTCGGTAAAGCAAATAAAGCGTCACAACGATGGGGAATCCCACCTGGCTGATGATTGGAATCAACTGCTCCACTTTTCTCTCCTCCTTCCACTTGTTATAAAAAGAGGCTGGGTTCATCATGAATCCGGCCTCTCACTTTTATTAGGCAATCACGTAATCTGTCACATTGCGGTCGATGACTCTTGCTCCTTTTGCAGCTACAAACTTGCCACTGGCCGTTGTGAAAACTTCAGATGCAATAATCTGCGCCATTGATAATTTTACAACTTCTTCATCAATCGGCTCTTTAGGGTTATCGACGGAAAGACTCGCCGTCTTTCCAAACTCCGTGGCAAATTGCAATTCCAATGTTTTTGCCATTTCTTTCACCTCCCATCACTTTATTATTTTGTTAGACTATTAACCTAGAATTGCGATGCTATCATTCCGCTCCACTTTGTTTAGCGTGTCCTTGCAAAGAACAGCAACTGCTAGTGCAGCTTGCGATAATTGATCCGCAGTAGCTGCCTTGGTGACATTGCTAAACGTTTTCGCTTTGAGGATGGGATTTCCCTCGTCATCCATGCCCGCTTCAAATACGATGCGAAGCTTCGTTCCTTCTAATAACGCTAGTGCCATTGTCTCTCACCACCTTTCACCATCTATATAGAAAAAAGTCGGTAAAATGGACAGGGTAGGGAGAAGAGAATTTTAATAGAGTTTTCGAGATTTCGTAGACGATCCGCAAATAAAAGCCAAATTTGCGCAAATAAAGCTAACTTTTAGGCGGAGGAGGGAGCCTGGAGGGGGAAAATTAGCACAATGAGCAGCTTATCAGCGAATTATTGAAGGATATCAGCGAACTGGACCATTTTATCAGCGAAACTAGCATTTTATCAGCCAATGAATCTCCGAAGCTGCATAGTAAGGACCCATTATTGTGTTATATTAATCTGAAGTTTGAGGCGATTCCAATTATTATTCGGTAAATGTCGTAAGTTTTGGAAAATATGTAGTAAGTGCCTAAATATATGTAATAAGAGTCGGAAAATATGTAGTAAGAGTCAAAAAATATGTAATAAGAAGCAATAATTACGAAATAAGGATCTGAAGTTTGAGAGGATTACTCATGGAGGAGCTCGTTAATATGATATTTTGTGTAAAGTTACACTTCAATAGTTGAGCATATATGATTTATTAAACGACTTGACCCTTCAATGGGCGAATTTTTGAGTTTTATGAGCGAATCTTCGAGTTTTATGGGCGGATTTTGGGCTTTAATGAGCGAATTTAACCATTTTATGGGCGAATTTAGAAGCAATAGCTTATTAGTAAGAAACTAAATTTCCATGCCTGTCACTCCCCGGATTTTGTCGAAGATTGATAGGTTTTAAGTGAGATAGAAATAACAGATGAAGTTGTAACTGAATATTGAAGCTCCCATTAGTGCTGGGAGCTTACTTCACGTACAATATCTTCTTCGAAGTTATTCATGATGAACGTTTCTTCTTCTGATTTGCTCATAATTCCATAAGCTTTACCGATCGTTCCGCCTTGATACGTCCAGAAATAGTTGTGGTCATCATCTACTTCAGAAAAAGTGCCTTTTTTCCACTTATCTAAAATAACTAGCAAATCATCTTTTTGTTCGAACTCACTGTTCTCCACAATGTCATAAACTTGATTAATTGTATCGGGAATCATAGGAATGGCCCCCCATTTTTCTTTCGCTTTCACTTTTTGATGTGTCATCTTGTGCATCACTTCAACAACCGCATCTTGTGAACTACTGTTATCAATCCCAATATCATATTGAACTCCGCCAATTTTGGCTGTCTGTTGCTTGTCTACTTCCTTTTTCTCATTATTGACCGTATCTTGAACAGCTTTCGCTTCTACTTTCTCTTGTTTTTTTTCAGATTCGGCTTCATTGTCGACCGGTTTATATCCTCCGTATTCTACGCCTATTAAAACAGCCAAAATAATACCAGTTACGATTAATACTATTTTCACTTCATCTCCCCCTGTTTGTACTAGATAGCTCTAATTTAACAAAGAATTCAGAATTCATCTAGCTTATTTATCTTACATAATCACATCAAACAAGACAGATATCGACATTTTTTCTGATTGTGGATTTAATCGAGTACCGAATGTTTTTGCGCTTTCTGGATAAAC
The DNA here is from genome assembly GCF_018613105.1 of Bacillus sp. ISL-77. Classification (NCBI taxonomy): domain Bacteria; kingdom Bacillati; phylum Bacillota; class Bacilli; order Caryophanales; family Bacillaceae; genus Bacillus; species Bacillus sp. ISL-77. The sequence goes on along the minus strand of NZ_JAGGQY010000016.1, from coordinate 23,744 downwards.
AAGCGGTTTTGAACATGTATTTAAGAATGGATTGTAAAAAAATTAATTTTCTAAATAGTATTTACAATTTATCTTTCTCACATATATAATGTATGATTGTCCTTTTCTTTGCTCCGCCTTATTACCCGGCGGTAAACTCTCGAAACAACCCGCGTATTAGTAGTGTAGTGGATCATATCATTGGGTATACCAAAAACACGTATAATATCGAGCTTAAAAAACAAAATTATTTTGCTGGTTTATCGGACTTAAGCTATGTAAGTTTAGAGAAACCTGCTTCAAGCCTTAGAGACCTCACCGCTAACATGCCTCTTTGGGGTAAGGGATATAGTGTTCCTTTAGATGTATTAGAGAGTCTAAATATTCCTGTACTCAACCTAGGCCCTGTTGGAAAGGATGCCCATAAATGGAGCGAACGTCTAGATGTTGACAATGCTTTCGGAGCTTTAAGAGATATGCTTTCAATTACAGTTAATCTATTATTAGCTGGGGACAATGATTAAAATATATTTGAAGAAACCCTTCATTTAATAATGTTCTCATCGTTAAATATAAGGCAGCTTTGTAAAGAAGAATGAAGTTTTAGGAGAGGTTACTTTAGCATTGGTTTTCCGTCTCCAATCCAGATTATAAAGTAAAAAAAAGGTCAGGCCCCCACTACGTTAAGCATTATGGTAGTGGGGACCTGACCCTTTTTCAATGGAATGGTACTAACCAAATGATATACCATGAGAAACGTCCCTGTGGAGCTTTGTTATTGGCTATCTGTGTTAAAATAAATATAGTGAAGATTTGCTTAAACTAACTGGGTAGAAGAATGATTATATGGGGGAATGAATGGAGTTTGGAACTGTAACCCCCCTGTTTTTTACAAAAAAATAATAAAAAGGTGGAGTGAGTATGAAACGAGTACGGAAGGCGATTATTCCGGCTGCTGGACTTGGAACAAGGTTCCTACCTGCAACAAAGGCAATGCCTAAGGAAATGTTGCCGATTATTGATAAACCAACAATTCAATATATTGTCGAAGAAGCAGTAGCTTCAGGGATTGAAGATATTATTATTGTTACCGGTAAAGGGAAACGGTCGATTGAGGACCATTTTGATATTGCACATGAATTAGAGCAAAATCTTTTGGAAAAGGGAAAGTTAGATCTACTTGATAAAGTCCGTTATGCTACTAATCTTGCGGATATCCATTATATTCGTCAGAAGGAACCCAAGGGGTTAGGACATGCAGTTTGGTGTGCTCGTAACTTTATAGGGGATGAGCCGTTTGCGGTTCTCCTCGGTGATGATATTGTTCAAAGTGAGACTCCTTGCTTAAAACAGCTTATTAATATATATGAAGAAACGCATTCGTCAGTTATTGGTGTACAGTCCGTTCCAGATGATGAGACACATCGGTATGGAATTGTTGAACCTTTGGATCAGGTGGGTAGAAAGTATCAAGTAAATAATTTGGTTGAAAAGCCTAAGGCTGGAACTGCCCCTTCTAATCTAGCCATTTTGGGACGGTATATACTAACTCCAGAGATATTCATGTTTTTGGAACAGCAAGAAACTGGGGCTGGTGGAGAGATTCAGTTGACGGATGCGATTCAGAAGTTGAATCAGATTCAACGGGTGTTTGCTTATGATTTTGAGGGTAAGAGGTATGATGTAGGAGAAAAGAGTGGGTTTGTGAAGACAACCATAGAATTTGCTCTGCAGGAACCTGCTTTACGTAAAGAGATTCTAGCTTTTATGGAAGAAAAAATTAAGGTGGAATAAAATTCCGTGCCTGTCACTCCCCGTTTATTGTCGAAGATTGATAGATTTATAAGTGGCAGGCACTGGACCCTAACCGGGACTTCTATTTTAAATAGTAATTTATTTCTTCATTGCATGATTAAACTTTTCCAATTGTTCCTGCAGGACTAAAATGTAATTCATCATTGCTACTCTCACTATTGAAGGGTAGTAACGGCTGTTAAGTTCTTGTTCACATTCCTCTAAATCCATCTTCTTAACTGTAATAATTTTATTCAATTCTTCTGTGCTCATTGAAAACCACCCCTATTTATCGTAAAAATCATTATCAAGTTCTCCACTCTCCTAACCTATCTTTTATATGATCAGGATGGACAAATTTTTCATAGCTTATACAAAAGTTACCTCTGTTAAATTTTTTTCTCATAGATGAGGAAACTTAGACCGGGGCTGCTGAAAAAGTAATTATTTCAATAAAAAAACGTGTGTTTTACTCGTAAATAGTAAGAAAAAAGATACGGATCATCTACATATGGTAGATGATCCGTATCTTTTGCACATAAAGAGGATTTATCACTGGTCCCGAACCGTCCCTGTGGAGCTTTCATTTTTATTTTAAGAAAATCCTCCCCCGAGTATAAGGGCCGCACCTAATAGTAGGACTAAGAGTAAGGCTAAATAACCTATTATGCTAATAATTGTGATAATCCAACCGATGACCGTTCGATTTGTTTTTATTAGATAGATTCCTAAAGCGATCAACCCAAAAATGAATCCGAGAATTCCCCAAAGGATGGGGCTTTTACCATGCTTACGAGAATCAATCACTAAATAAATCGTGAGGATTATATTTAAAACCAATCCAATAAAACCTTCCAAATTAAACTCTCCTTACTATGTTCAAATTGTATTCTTAAAATGAAATTATACCAGAAAATTCGAACGTTACAGCAAAAGATATTCCCTTTTATAAGGGAATTTGAAAACGCTCGGTAAAAATATTAAAAAACATGCTGCTTTTTTAACATGGTTTCGATCATACAGTTCTAGCACTTCTCCTTTTTATAAATGGTTGGAGCAAAGGAAGGTTTGGGCTATCTCATTAATTACACGCAATAAAACTTTCAAATTCTACAAATGTATGCCGGTATTATTACGATTACTCTGCTAGGTGTGGTTATCAATTATTTTCTAGTATCCTTAGAGAGGAAATTTTCGAGCTGGAGAACAAATCCAAATGGACAATGAAGCGAATATTGAAGATTTATGGAGAATTAAGCCAAAATAGAGTTTTTTGCAAAGAGTAACCAGGGGGACGGTTGATAAACTCATTAATAACCATGAGAACCGCCCCTGAGGTGTTCAAGTGTTTCCACTCCCATAAATTTCAAAAAGTTTCACTTTTTGAATGGGCTATTTTCCGATAGTCTACTGGAGTATAATTGGTTTCTTTCTTAAAAAGCTTCGTAAAATAGGAGTAATTTTCATATCCTACTTTATCAGAAATTAAATGAACAGGAAGATCTGTATTCATCAGTAAGTCTTTTGCGATGTCGACTCTCTTTTTAATAATATAATTGACCAGTGATATTCCCGTTTCCTTTTTAAATATTCTAGCGATATAATCTGGGCTAAGATAGACCGTTTTAGCTAAGTTCGTTCTCGTGATATTTTCTTGATAATTTTGATCAATATAATCACAAATAGTCTTTACAACCGATTTCTGTGAGTTAGTAAATGCCATATAGTCTAGAGAAACATCTACCAAATAGGAAATATAAATCATTAAATCGTCTATAGATCTTGAAGATTGTTCTAGTAAAAAATCACCAATCTTCCCTTGGAATAACTTATTCGCAAGAATTTCTTTTTTCTTTAAATGAGTATAGATTAACTGAGTAATATCTAGTCTAAAACTACACATCACATTATGATTTAACTCATTTTTATCTAATAAGTTTGTAAGGTATTGGTAGCACTTATTAATGAAACTTAATCTATTTCCAGTTTGGAGATATTGCTCCAATAATTGCACATTGGGTTCAGCATATTTCTTGTCGCTGATTTTGTGAGTTTTTAAACAAAAGGTTTTGTTTCTATAATCGAACATTTCTTCACGGACCACTTTGAGTTTCTTCACTATGGATTGAATGTTGTCTAAAGGACCTGAGATACCTAAATTACATTGTGCATCACAATGTAATTGATTGTTAATAACTGCAATTGTCTGCTGACAAGAAGAAATCAACTCCCTTGAAGATGGTTCAATCGTACAATCTAGTAATCTAAAAATAGCGAGATACTCGTCTTTATTTGTGTTTAGTTGCAGGAAACCATCTAAACAAATAGGGCTGTCTTTGAAGGATTCAATTATTATAGATTTCAACCTTTTTTCAAGAGCATTTTCTTTATCAAATAGTGAAATGATTTCGTTATTCTCAACTAATTTATATGGGAAAAAGTCAAGTATTAGTGGTAAAAAACAATCATCCATAGAATAATCTATATTATGGATTCCCAGTTGTTCTTGTAGTTCTTCGCTAGATAATGAGTGATTGTCTTTTAAATACGTGTACCAAAAATGGTCTACGAGTTTTTCTTTATTTTGTTGCCAGTAATGTCCAACTTTCATCGCATCTTCATTTATTTGACTTACATTTACTTTTTTTATAGCTTTTTTTATGATTAATTCTAGTTTATCAAATTCAATTGGTTTTAAATAATATTCAAAGCTTTGAAGTTCTATCGCTTTTTGTGCGTAGTTAAAGTCCGCAAAATTCGTTAAAAAGATAGCTTGGACATTAAATCCCTCTGATCGTATCCACGCTAATAATTCAAGACCGCTGCCTTGTGGCATTTCTATATCGCTAATGAGAATATGGATTGTATAGTGATCAAATATTCTCTTTGCTTGACGAATATTGTTAGCGGTGTAAATTTGCTCGATGCCTAAAGAGGCCCAATCCATTTTTTGTTCTAAAGCAGAAACGACAAAGCGATCATCGTCAACAATCAACACATTCATACCGCTCACTCCTCGTACATAAGGTAAGGGATCATTAGCATTATTCTGGCACCGCCATCAGGATCGTTAGAAAATTTTATCGAAAACTCTCCCCCATACAATAGTCGAAGCCTTTGAACTACATTGTTGATCCCGATTTGATTTCCTTTTCTATTGATTAAAGGAATATTGTTCTGAAGCTTATCTAGTATATCAGGAGGGAATCCTGGGCCCGTATCCTTTATCGTGATTTTAATGAATTTATTGTTATTCATATTAACATGATAAATACTTATGAAAATGCTCATTTCTTCATCTAAAGAAACGCAATATTTAACCGTATTTTCAATAAATGTTTGGATGACTAAAGGTGGAACTTTCGCTTGTTCTATATCAGGTTCGATAAATCTTTCAAAAAGAAAAGCGGGTCCATGAACTAATTTTTGAATAGCCAAATAATCATTTATATGCTCTAATTCCTTCTCTAGTTTGACAAAGTCTTGGTTTGTTTGAAATAAATATCTGAAATATTTAGCTGTGGATGATGCCATTTCTATAATTTCGTTATACATTTTCATTTGAGCCATACTATATATGGTCGTTAAACAATTTAGATAAAAATGGGGTTTTATCTGTAATTTCATAAAATCCATTTGTATTTTATTCTTTTCAATTTCTTGCTCATAAATATTTACTTTTAGTTTTTTTATTTCTCTGATCAGCCCTCTGAATTGGACATTTGCTTCTTCAAGCTCTTTAATGCTACTGGTTTCAAAATCAATGATTTCATTATTGTTATTTATATCAGCAAGATTTTTAGAAAAAGCTTGAACGGGGGATATGACCTTTTTCTTTATATAGAGCAGCATAAGGAACAAAATCAAACTAATAAAAATGGTTGCTGTTATAATAGTTAATTGAGCTAAAATGACTTTTTCAAAAGCACCAAAATGATCAACGGTTACATGTAGGGAAAAGGGGAGTAATGTGTCTTCCTCATCAAAAAACAGGTGACTATTGAAAAGTGTACCGGGTTCCTCTTTTTTCAATAAATGAACCGGATTTGAGTTAGAAAGAAAAACATATTTATCCTGTTCCATAATAATCGAGCCGTTCTTTCCTAATTTGATGTCTTGTAAAGGCGAAAGGATATCATCTACTGAAACCAAACAAATAAATACTCTATTTTGGTATTCGATTAAATGATATAAATAGAATTTATTATTCAGCTTAAGAGATTGCCAGGTTTTTATGTTCTCATAATTATTTAACGTTTTCGTCTCTGACATTAAAGTTTTTTTCATTTTAAGGTAATCAGAATAGGTGATTTTAATGGGAGAACTATTAAAAAAGAGGTTCTCTTTTTTTAATGCTAAGAAGAACTGATATTCTTTTCCGGTAGAGTATTGAAAATCGTTTACTCTCGTTCTGAAATTGCTAAGGCTAGTGGAGAATTCATCTACACCTTGAGCATCTTCGATATCTCCAATTAATGGTTCATTCTTAACAGTCCAAATCATAAAATGATCGATTGCATTAAGCCTTTTTTGTGTGTCCCTTAAATAAAGGTTAAAAGTATTTTCAATGTAATCAATGCTTTGTTGTCTAGTAATAGAGATTGTTATGACACTAACAACGCAATTGATTAGGAAAATACAAATTAAAATGATAATAAGCATTTTCGAATAATAATTAATGGAATAGGATGGATTTTTTCCAAAAGGTAACCGCAACTTTTTTCAACTCCTGTACTATCCTCATTATATATAGTATAAACTTGCAGTTTCTAGCAAAAAAACGTCAAGAAAGCGATTGAATAGCTGTAAGAGGACTGAATAGTGCTATTTCGTTAAATTTACTTAAGAGAATGTCTCCATTTGCACTAAATAGTATTACGAATGGTCGGTTTATTTCTATTTATTGTGAATGCGCTTTCTTATAATAGGTATATCAAATAAAGGAGGGAATCATGTGAAAAGTACACTTGCTTCGCAACGATTTACGAATGCCGCCGTCCTATCGAACGAAAGCAAAACATCTAAATGGATGAGACAGTTTAAGAAAAGCGGCCCTTTATATGTTTTACTATTACCTTCCATTATATTATTAATCTGTTTTACTTACATTCCTATGTACGGATTAGTAATGGCCTTTAAAGATTATTCACCAGCATTAGGGATATGGGGAAGCCCCTGGGTAGGATTCAAGCATTTTATTCAATATTTTCATTCCTATCAATTTGATCTGACGTTAAAAAATACATTGTATATCAGTTTATACAGTATTTTGGTAGGGTTTCCATTACCGATTGCGTTAGCCATACTTTGTAATCAAATTCGTATCGGACTGTTTAAAAAGGTATTTCAAGTCACAACCTATTTACCGCATTTCATTTCTACAATGGTTATGTGTGGAATGATCTTGATTTTTTTGTCACCAAGCAATGGATTGATTGCTAATTTGTTAGGATTAATTGGAATCGAAATGCCCAACCTATTATCAAATCCATCATTTTTTAGCAGTATCTATGTATGGAGCGATGTTTGGCAGCATTTAGGCTGGGATAGTATTATTTTCTTAGCAGCTCTATCAGCCATTGATCCTACCTATTATGAAGCGGCTACCATGGATGGTGCGAGCAAAATGCAAAAAATTCGTCATATTGATTTACCCTTACTTTTACCTACCGCAATGATTTTATTGATCTTACGAGCAGGCAGTCTTTTAGGTGTCGGATTTGAAAAAGTCTTTTTACTACAAAATCAATTAAATTTACCTGGAAGTGAAATCATATCTACATATGTTTATAAAATAGGGATGCAGAATTTTCAATACAGCTTATCAACTGCCATTGGGTTATTCAATACAGTAGTCAATATCATTATCTTACTATTAGTGAATTATATGTCTAAGAAACTTACGAAAACAAGCTTGCTTTAGAAGGGAGGTAAGGCAGTGGAACTATTAATAAACAAAAAGTTTTTTAATAAAACGAGAGCTCAAAAGAGTTGGAAAGATCGAATTTTTGATTTTGCCGTGTATGGATTCGCGGTACTAATGATCTTGATGATTATTTATCCACTTTGGTTTATCATTATCGCCTCATTTAGTAATCCTGCCGATGTTTTAAATGGAAAGGTCTGGTTTTGGCCCGAAGAGTGGAAATTAGATGGGTATATAGAATTATTTAAACAAGATATCGTTTGGAAAGGATATCTAAATACCATCATCTATACCGTTGTCGGAACATTTATTGCATTAGTTGTAAACATTCCAGCAGGTTATGCATTATCAAGGCAAGAGTTGTTTGGAAGAAAGTGGATATCGTTGTTCATTATTATTCCGATGTTCATCGGCGGTGGGTTAGTTCCAACTTATTTAGTCGTGAAAGCTTTTGGATTATTAGATACCTTCTGGGTTATGGTGTTACCGTTTGCCGTGTCATCTTTCAACATTATTATCGCAAGGACATTCTTTAAACAGAGTATTCCTGAGACTCTTTGGGAAGCAGCGCAGATTGATGGCTGCGGGACTTTTAGATATTTTCTCACGATGGTGCTGCCATTATCAAAGGCAATTCTAGCCGTTATCGGTCTTTGGACAGCAGTCGGGATATGGAACTCTTGGTTTAATGCATTAATTTATATTACAAATGAAGATTTGCAACCGCTTCAATTGATACTTCGAAGAATTTTGATATCGAATCAGTCCCTTTTGGGAACTGTCTCAGGAGATTTAGCATCGGAATTAAGGAGATTATCAGAGATGATGAAGTATGCAGCAATTGTCGTCTCCACTGTTCCTATTATGTGTTTATATCCATTTTTACAAAAGTATTTTAATCAAGGTGTTATGGTCGGTTCAATTAAAGAATAATATATTGGGGGATAAATAATGCTTAAGAGAAAATTAGGAATCGTAATGAATTTAACGTTGGCAGCTAGTTTAATAGTTGGCTGTAGTAATACTTCATCTAGTTCTAAATCTAATGAAGATGGAACGTATAAAATTGCGACCGTTCGTTGGGCCGATTGGGGAGACGACTTTTTAAAAGGGTTTGTTGCAGAAACTGAAAAAAAAGCAGGAATTTCAATTGATTGGGATACGTATTTGAATTCTGAATGGCCAGACAAAAAATCAGTATTATTAGCTGGAGGAGATTTACCGGATGCATTTTGGGGGTCTATAACGCTAACGGATGCAGATATAGCTAAGAACCAAAGCATGTTTATTCCTCTAGAAGATTTGATTGAAAAAAACATGCCGAATTTAAAAGCAGCATTTGAAGCGGACCCTACATTACGTGCTATGGCTACATCTCCTGATGGACACATTTATAGTTTGCCGAAGAAGCTTCCTTTAAGACCAATTGCAGGAAATTCCTTGTACATCAATCAAAAATGGCTGGATAATTTGGGTCTGTCCATACCTGAAACATATGAAGAGTTTTATACCGTTTTAAAAGCATTCAAGGAAAAAGATGCAAATGGAAACGGTGACCCAAATGATGAAATTGCTTATCAAGGTGATGTTCTAGGGTTCATTTTACCATTTGGTTTGCCTAAAGGCAGTTATTCAACTTCTATGACTGTAAAAGATGGGAAGCCAGTCTTTATGCCAACTGAAGAAGCTTTTAAAGTAGGTATTGAATGGATGCATAAAGCGTATGCAGAAGGACTAATTGATAAAGAGTTATTTACACAAGATACCTCAATGGCTGAAGCAAAACGGAAAGATGAAAAAGGTTCCTTGGTGGGAGTATCCTCTGGTTGGACGCCTGACGCCACATTTGGACCAAATGCAAGTGAGTATATTCAATTACCTGCACTAGAAGGTCCAGATGGACAACGTTATGCCATGACGGATGCACCAATTTATTCTAGAGATGAGTTTATGATTACAACAAAAGCGAAGGATCCTGCTAAATTATTAAAATGGGCAGACCAATTCTACACAGAAGATGCAAGTATTCAAACGTTCTATGGTTCGTTCGGTGTCGGGGTTGAAAAGAATGATGACGGAACATACAAAGTATTAGATGCTCCGAAAGGTGAGTCTGCAGATATTTTTGCTTGGGTTAACTCATTCCGTGATTTTGGTCCTAAATTTATCGGGGAAGGTTTTAACGAAAAAGTAATATTACCAACTAATGGTGGAGATGGATTGAAGCTTGAATTAGATAAACAAATTAATAAGTATGCAAGAGAACAATTTCCAAATGTTTCTTATACAGCAGAAGAGATGAACCAATTAAGTGCATTAAATACAGACCTTACATCTTATGTGAATTCTATGCAATCTAAATGGGTTGTTGAGGGTGGAGCTATTAAAGAGTGGGATTCATATATTTCCCAATTAAAACAAATGGGCTTAGATGAGTATATAAAAATTCAGAAAAATGCATTTGATAGATACCAAAAAAATCTTAAATAAAAGATAAATAAACCAAATAAACCTTTTTTAAGCTCTTGATCGAAATGACAGCCGGTTCACGTGATTATCGCGCGGCCGGCTGTTGTGTATGCAAAGAAGAGAGTGAACATTGGGCGGTCAATAACGGTTTATCTGGAAAGGGGCGGCAAAAAAATGAGTCAATTATTTCAGTTGAATAGTCCATTGATTAAATTCTTATCAAGAGCAGTTGATATTGTCATATTAAACTTTTTATTCATACTCTTTTGTATTCCGATCCTAACCATTGGAACTTCCATTACTGCCTTATATTCTGTAACTATTAAAATGGCAAGGAATGAAGAGAGTTATCTATTTAAGAGCTTTATCCTATCTTTTAAAAAGAATTTTACCCAAAGTACTATTGTTTGGGTCATAATGTTGGCCGCAGGTTTTATCCTTCTAGCAGATTTCTATCTTTTAGGAAATCTTAATGGAGTGCTTAGGATATTTTTCACAAGTGTGTTAATCCTTTTTGGATTTGTTTATCTTTGCATCCTGCTTTTTATTTTCCCTTATATGGCCAGATTTGAAAATACGATTAAACAGTCCCTATTAAATTCATTATTAATAGGAATTTCCAATTTTCCTAGTCTGCTGCTATTAATCGTTTTGACCTTTGTTCCAGTTACTTTTCTGTTTTCTTCGGTTATAGGGTTCCTATCCGTGTTATATATAGGAACTTTTGGAGGATTTGCGTTATTAGCTTTTATAAATTCCTATATGTTTAGAAAAGTGTTTTCAAAATATGAATGTAGGAATGTAGAGGAAAAAAATCTGTTAAAAGAAGGAGTGAACATATGATTCGCAATAAAGTAGTGACTGTTGGGGTAATTGGTCTTGGTGGGATGTCAAATTTTTATCTTAGGAGCATTTCTAAATTAGATTCGATTCAAGTGGGTGCAATTTGTGATATTAATCAAGATATTTTAAACAAAATCGGTGAGGAGGAAGGCATTAGTCAGGATAAACGCTTCAATAATATTGAAGAGATCATTGCCTCTCCTAATGTTGATGCCATAATCTCTGTTGTTCCTAATAACCTGCATGCTAAAATCCTGGAGTTATGTATCTTACATCAAAAACCAATCTTAGCTGAAAAACCATTTACTTTGAATTTTGAAGAAGCAGAGAATCTGAATCTTTTATATAAGAAAAATCCAATTCCTTGCATGATAGGATTTATTCATCGTTATACCCCATCTTTTCAATACGCAAAAAAGTTATTAGAAGAAAATACAATAGGTCAAATACGTCATATTGATGTACGATACCAACAATCGTTTGGAGCGCCTTTATTCAATGTTCCGTATTTATGGCGTTTTAATAAAGCAGTTACTGGTACAGGAGCATTAGGCGACTTGGGAGCTCACATGATTGATAGTGCTCGGTTTTTTGTAGGAGAATTTCATTCAGTCTCAGCATTGATGAAAACCTTTGTTGACAGACGGTTAGATCCTATCACTGGAGAAGAGAGACAGGTTGACGTGGATGATTTTACAAGTTTCCAGGCGATTCTTGGAAATGGCGTAGTAGGGAATTTTGTCACCACAAGAAATGCCATTGGATCATCGAATCAGCTTGAAGTTACATTATTCGGGGATTGCGGAACGATCCATGTGAATATTGAGCGTCCAAATGAAATTGATATTTATGTTAAAGGTAAATCGGAAGAGAACCCTGTTTTGAAAACAGTAAGAGTACCAGAGAAATATAATAAGACCATTTTAAGTGACTTTGCTGAACTAATCTTAGATAACGAAAGTCATAATATGCCTACTTTTGACGATGGATACAAAAATCAAAAAGTAATTGATCGGATCATCATTTCTGCAGAAAAAGGGCACGTTGTAAATGTTGATTGATTCGATTGGAGCAAAGTGTCGTTGTCTATTCAAAACGTAGCTTACTAGAGTACTTATATTGTTAATGAAAATGGAGGAAGAAAAGATGATAAAGGTAACAGTATGGAATGAAAATCGTCATGAACAAAAAAATCCGGTTGTAAGCGAAATTTATCCGAATGGCATTCATGGTGCGATTGCTGGATTTTTAACAGAAGCAGGATTTCAAGCAGGAACGGCTACATTGGATGAGCCAGAGCACGGTTTAACAGTTGACGTATTAAATAACACAGACGTACTCATTTGGTGGGGACATCTTGCACATGGTGAAGTAAGTGATGAAGTAGTTTCGAAAGTACAGCAGCGCTTGTTGGATGGAATGGGACTGATTGTACTTCATTCTGGTCACTTCTCCAAAATCTTCAAAACATTAATGGGGACAAGCTGTGACTTGAAATGGCGTGAAGCGGATGAGAAAGAACGTCTATGGGTTCTAGCTCCAAGCCATCCGATCGTGGAAGGAATTGGGGAGTTTATTGAACTAGAAAAAGAAGAAATGTATGGTGAGCATTTTGATATCCCGGCACCAGAGGAGCTTATTTTTACAAGCTGGTTTGAAGGCGGCGAAGTATTTCGAAGCGGCTGCACCTATACAAGGGGCAACGGCAAAGTATTTTATTTCAGACCGGGACATGAAACCTATCCAACGTATTATAACAAAGACATTCAACGTGTGATTGTGAATGCAGTGAAATGGGCTCAGCCTGTAGAGCGTAATCGCCCTGTCTACGGAAATGCACAGCCATTAGAAAAAATTGCAGTGAAAGTAAACTAATTTAGGGAATCCGTGGGAAAAAGAACAATGAAAGCTCTAAAAGTAGGCATAATCGGATGCGGAAGTATTGCTCAGCATCGTCATTTACCTGAATATGCGTTTAATAAACATGTAGAGCTCGCGGCAGTTTGTTATATTAATAAAGAACGTGCAGCAAAAGTAGCTGAAAAATACGGGGTAAAAGGATATACAAGCTATGAAGAGTTATTGAAAAGTGGTGAAGTAGAAGCGGTGAGTGTATGTACACCAAACTATTTGCACTCACCAATCTCGATTGATGCGTTTCAAATAAATTGAAAAATGCCCTAGAGGATAACGTCTCTCAGGGTATTTTAATAGAGTTTTCGAGATTTCGTAGACGATCCGCAAATAAAAGCAGTGAATCCGCAAATAAAAGCAGTGAATCCGCAAATAAAAGCAGTGAATTCGCAAATAAAAGCCAAATTTGCGCAAATAAAGCTAACTTTTAGGCGGATGAGGGAGCCTGGAGGGGGGGATTAGCACAATGAGCAGCTTATCAGCGAATTATTGAAGGATATCAGCGAACTGGACCATTTTATCAGCGGAAAATCGACTTTTATCAGCGAAACTAGCATCATATCAGCGGATGAATCTCCGAATCTGCGAAGTAAGAACCCATATTGTGTTGTATTAATCTGAAGTTTGAGAGGATTTCCAATTATTATCCAGAAAATGTCGTAAGTTTCGGAAAATATGTTGTAAGAGTCGGATTATATGTAATTAGAGCCTGAAAATATGTAGTAAGGAGCAATAATTACGTAATAAGGATCTGAAGTTTGAGAGGATTCCCAATTATTATCCAGCAAATGTCGTAAGTTTTAGAAAATATGTAGTAAGGAGCAATAATTATGTAATAAGAATCCTGAATATAAAAAAAACCACCCTTTTGCCTGCTACGGCGCGGGGGTGGTCTTTTAATTTTGTTTCTCCCTATAGGAACATATTGATTATTAGCACACCAGCAAGTCCGACAAGGGATGCAATCGTTACCATTACTGACCAGGTGCGAATGGTTTTACCGATGCTTAGGTTGAAGTATTCTTTATAAATCCAGAAACCAGCATCGTTTACGTGAGAGAAGGTCATACTTCCTGCACCGGTTGCTAGCACCATGAGTTCGGGGCTAACGTGTGCAGAGGCAACGAGTGGTGCGGCAATACCGGCTGCTGTTAATCCGGCAACGGTTGCTGAACCTAGGACTACCCGTAGGATCGCGGCGATTAACCAGGCGAGGATTAACGGTGACATGGTGGAACCTTCCATCAGATGGGCAACGTATTTATCAACATGACTGTCGATGAGTACTTGTTTGAATGCACCGCCAGCTCCAATGATTAAAAGAATCATCGCGATGCTGCTGATTGATTCTGTGATCGAGTTCATGATTTCTGGCATTTTTTTACCTCGATTTAAACCAAAGGTAAAGATGGCGACTATGACAGCGATTAATAGGGCAATACCAGGATTTCCTAAAAATTTAGCTGTTTGAATAAGTGATGATTCAGGCATCGTGATTTCAACGATGGCTTGGAAGGCAATCAGAATGACGGGGATAAGGGCCGTAAATACACTAATCCCAAAACCAGGCATTTCTTCTTCTGTAAAGTGCTTAGGATTAAAAAGTCCTTTTGGAATTTTTACTTCTAACTCTTCTTTTTTAAACGTTTTTGTATATAATGGTCCACTGATAATGATTGCTGGAATACCGATAAGAATTCCATATAATAAGGTCTTACCTATATTGGCATTGTAAACATCGGCAACGGCTGTTGGTCCAGGGTGTGGAGGAACAAAGCCATGCATGGTGATCAAAGCCGCAATAACTGGCATCCCAATATAAAGAATTGGTACACCTGCTGTTGCCGCGATTGTGAAGACTAACGGAATTAACACAACCACGCCCGTTTCAAAGAATAGCGCAATCCCAACAATGAAGGCTGTTAGAACAGCCGCAAGCTGTACTCGTTTTTTTCCAAATGCGTTAACCAATGTGGTGGAGATTCGTTGTGCGCCACCAGAATCGGCCATTAGTTTACCAAGCATACCCCCAAAACCAATAACCAGTACGAGATTGCCAAGGGTTCCGCCCAAACCGGATGTGACGGATGTTATCGCCTCGATTGGGGTCATTCCTTCCATAACTCCTACAAGTAATCCAACAATAACCAATGATATGAAGGCGTTTACCTTGAAGACGACCATTAATAATAGCAATAGGGCAACCCCTATACAAATATAAACGATTGGCATGTTTCTCCCTCTTTCCCCTTTGAAAGTGTGGAATGCCAGAACGGCATTCCAATCGATCAGTTAAATTTATTTCGTGCTTAAAATCTCTACCACTGCTTTTAAATCACTTTGAGTTCCAACATTGCCTGGAAAAATAACATAGGACATGCCTGGATACTTACTTTCATCCCCAGTTCTCCAAACAGGAATTCCCGGTCTAATTTGTCCAGCAACGGTTGCTCTTCTTACCCTTAGTCCTTTTGTCCCTACATCACTGGAGGTAATTCCACCTTTTGCGACAAGGAAATTTGGTTTTACCTGTAATCTCGTTACAATGCTTGTTACTGCATCCGAAATCGTAACAGACATTTTTAACTCTTCTTCTTTTTTATTCTCGCCAAGATCGAGCCGTTGTCTACTTGTATAAACGGCAACGGTTTTACCGAATCGGATCAGTGCTTCGGTGGTTTCTACAACGCGGTCGCATTCCGCTTTGAATTGCTCTGGTTGTAAAACTAAATGACTATTAAACTCGATAAATTCAATGCTGGTTAATTCTTTTAATTTTTCTAACTGTTCCGTTGTCTTTTTCACATGGGAACCGATAATAACTAATCCGCCATTCTCTGTTTCTTCTATTATTAATTCTTCTCTCTTTAGCAGTGCTTTATCACTGACTCCGCCAATGACTTTTGGAAGAGCGGCTGCACTTCTAAAAAGGAAGTTCTTTCCGGCGTTGATTGCTTGTACTAAGGCAGCCGTGAATACTTTAACATCGACTTCGTCGACTGCATTCACTACTACTTTATTAAAATCGTTTACCTGAAGAAGCTGTTCCGTGATGGCGCCAATCTCCATTGCCCGTAATTGTTCGAGTGAGATATATAATGTATTTTTAGCAAGAAATAAACCGTTCGACTTTTCTTCAATCCATTCCCCTAAATGCGAACTGGAATAGCCAAATGTCCGGTCTTTTGCAAATTCGGTTTCGCCGGCAGGCACAAGCTCTTGACCATTTTGAACATAGTGGATATTGTTAATGGTCAATCGACCGCCTTCTTTGAAAAATGGCAGGATGACCTCACCATCTATTTTTAAATCAGAACCTGATTCGAGTGTATCCTTTAAAACGGTCGTTTCTAGTGGATAGTGTCCTCTAAGTGTGGAATCTCCACGGCTAATAATGAGGAATTCTCGATTAAATTTCGAAGCTACGGTTAAAATGTTAGCGGCGATCTCGCGATGAGCCTTTTCAGTTTCTTCCGCTGTAAAGCCGCGGGAATTTGTCAAAATGAAAAACATGGACTGCTTCTCATTAAAGCCCTGCTCAATACTTTCCTCAGACCAATCCGTGAAAACGGAGATATCATGGACGGTTTGGACACCTGTTGGATCATCATCGAGGACGATGATTTTTTTGTTTAGGCTTTTTAGTGCTTCGGTAACTAATTGATTGACTGCCTGACGGTCCACCTCAGGGAGGGTTTCTAGGTACGCTGCGGATATTCTGTTCGTTTCAGTCATCATTACGCCTTCTTTACTTCAACATTGGCAAGCTTTTCATAATAACGGACAATGCTGCCATGATCGTCTTTTATTTTTCCATCGACCTTTAATGCATGGAAAATTTCTAGCAATTGGCTTGATAATGGAAGTGGAACGCCAATTTCATGGGCCGTGTCCATTACATTCGTAATATCTTTCATGTTGATGGCAATACTTCCGCCAGCCACGAAGTTTCTGTCTAAAATCAATGGTACCTTGGCATCCAGAACAGCACTTCCAGCAAGTCCGCCGCGGATTGCTTGGTACATTTTTTCAATATCAATACCTGCTTTCGCTGCTAGAACAAGTGCCTCGGACATCGCCGCTATGTTAAGGTTTACAATAATTTGATTGGCAAGCTTTGCAGTCACGCCACAGCCATGATCACCAACTAAGATAACGTCTTTCCCCATTCCATAGAGGACCGGCAAAACGCTTTCAAAAACATCCTCTTTCCCGCCAACCATAATGGCTAATGTACCATCAATTGCTTTTGGTTCGCCGCCACTGACTGGCGCATCTAGCATACCAAAGCCTTTTTTCGCTGCCGCTGCTGCTAGCTCCCGTGAGACTTCAGGTGTAATTGAACTCATATCGATAATGACCGAACCTGCTTTGGCCCCTGCCAAGATTCCATTTTCACTTAATACAACTTGTTCAACATGTTTTGAGGCAGGTAACATCGTGATAATGACATCACTGTTTTCGGCTACTTCCTTCGCAGAATGAGCAGCCACTGCTCCAGCTTCGACGACCTGATGGACGGCGTCTTGATTTAGATCATTAACCGTAAGTGTAAATCCTGCTTTGATTAGGTTTAAAGCCATCGGTTTCCCCATAATTCCTAGACCTATAAAACCAACTTTTTGTGCCATGATAAATTCCTCCTCATTCTATTTGAAATCTTATAAGTTAAGCGATTCGTTCAACTGCAATCGCTTTCAGATATCGTTTACAAAAGTAATTGTACACGAATTCGTAACTTTTGTATACAAATAATTATTTTTCGTATACAAAAATTAGTGAAACTGATGTCTATTGTATTTTTTTGACAAGAATTTTGGTAAAATAAATGTAGGTTTGAAGAGATATAGAGGTGAACAGTGTGTTAGAAAGTAATCGTTCTCGTCCTGCTTCCCACCAATCCTATGAGATCCTTCGTGATAGGATCTTAAATGGAGAACTTCCTGGTGGTACCAAAATTGTCGAGGAAAAAATTGCTGCTGAATTAGGTGTCAGTAGAACACCCATCCGGGAATCGATTCGAAAGTTGGAGCATGAAGGGCTTATTGAGAATAAAAAAGTAGTAAAGCCGGCCGAAAAAGACTTGCGAAATATGTTTCAAGTACGAATGCTCCTTGAGGGCTATTCCGCTCAGTGTGCAGCGTCCTATTTAAAAGAAAATGAGCTTCAATCATTACATCAATGTGTGGAGATAGGGAAGACAGGAACAGTCGAAGAAATTATGGAAGCAAATGCGCGGTTTCATGAAATTATTGTCGGAGCCAGTAATAACCCGGTCATGATTGATATTATTGACCGGATGTCATCCATCATTTACCTTTTCCGTAAAACAGTCGTATTCTACAACCGCCCCCATTTAATCGACGAACACGAGCAAATATACCAAGCCATTAAAGCAAGAAATGGAGAAAAAGCAGAAATGCTAATGAAAACCCATCTACAAGCGGATTTGGAATTTTGCTTGCATCTGTTAAGATGATAGGGAAGCAGGGGACGCGTTGCGCCTCGAATGTTGTCGAGTTAGCTCACTCAATTTTTAATCAAAAAGGCAGAAACTCTTACTAAAAAGGGTTTCTGCCTTTTTTTGATAACCTTTGGTGCCTGACACCACACGAAATTTGGCAATGGATACGTGTAGTAAGCAGGTCTACCATCTGTGAAGCCCATATTACTATTAATTTTTGCCTGTTTTCGAAAATAACGTTGTTATTACTTATGGAGGAGCTCGTTAAAATGATATTTTGTGTAAAATTACACTTCGATAGTTGAGCATTTATGATTTATAAAACGACTTGTCCCTTTTATGGGCGAATTTTTGAGTTTTATGAGCGAATTAAGAAGCAATAGCTTAATAGTAAGAAACTGAAACTTATTTTGGTAGATTTCCCGTCCTTAATAAAAAACTTACTTACTAGCTTTCTCTTTTCACCAAGTTTTCACCATTCTCTATTAATATTCATTACATCAGATAACGAAAGGAGATAAAGAGATGAATACAAAAGTGAAAAAGGGTATTTTCTGGGGTGTGATCATTGCCTCTACGGTACTAGTAATTAACGTACTCCACTTTCTACTAGGAGGGAGCAGCGCTTATGCTAGAGGTCCTCATGGACATGGTCCCGGTGAAATGGGAGGCCGTGGCGGATTTGGCGGGGGCCACCAAATGATGAATGGCGCTCACCATGACGGAGGATTCCCTTGGCTCTTCCTAATTATTGGACTAGCTGCTCTAGTACTATTCGTAAGATGGCTTAGAAAGAAGTCGAAAGCTTCCTCTATGCAACAGTTTATTAACACTTCTGTGGTAGGCTCGCATATCCCGGTAACTAACCAGAATGCTAGCGTTTTAGATCAATGGGAAAAAAATTTAGTAACTAAAAAGGAGAATGAATAACATGGGTATTTTTAAAAGATTAAAAACAATTACAATGGCGGAAATTAACGGACTTTTAGACGGTATCGAAGATCCGATTGCGATGTTAAATGAGTATTCTAGGGAAATGGAACAGGAAATTGTCAAAGGTCAGAATGCATTAGCTCGACAAATTTTTGTAGAGAAAAAACAAGCGGCACTCATTTCGGAAACGAAAGCATTAGTGGACAAGCGTACTCGTCAGGCCAAACTGGCGATTGAACAAGGGGACGAGGCAATGGCCAAATTGGCTGTGCAAGAAAAGCTCAACCATGACCGCCAGCTGCAACTATATGAGGAGCAATACGAGTCGATAAAGGGACAAACCCAAATCCTCATCGGAAAATTGGACGAGTTGAAGGAAACGTACAACCAAATGCAGCAAAAGAAAATCTTGTTAGCTTCACGTGCGAATGTGGCTCAATCGATGCAACAAATTCAGAAAGCGACGGTTTCTTTCCATACTGATGATATTGCGAGAGGTGTGGCCCGTGCCGAAGAGCGGATCTTAATGATGGAAGCAGAAGTTCAGGCAAGCAATCAATTTGCGACTCCATTAGCCCAGATTGAAGCAGCAAACAGCAGTTTTGTAAGCGATGAAGAGCTAAATAAGGAAATTGAAAAGTTAAAGTATGAAAAAGTGGCGGTATTATAATTCAAGTTTGAGAAGCACCACCGTTTTGGTCTGGTGCTTCTCATTCTATCTAGCGTAGAGAGGAGGGTTTAGATTGAATATGACAACGCTGATTCTTATTTACCTGGGTGTAGCGTTGGTGGGGAGCGGGCTTCCTTTTATCAGGGTTTATTTAGCCCATTTCCATAACTTGGTCCATCTCGTGATCAGTGCTTGCTTGGAGGGTAGTAAAATACATCTGAATCGAGATGGTTCAGGCCAGACAACCGGGAATCATACTTCCCCCTTTAAAAAAGCGCTCATTTCGTATGCAGGCTATACGGGTGCTTCGGTGGCAGCAATTGGTTTGTTTTATTTAGTTTCGAGAGGTCACTATCATTTGGTTATTTATCTGTATTTAGGGCTTAGTGTTCTTGCCTTATTGTTGTGGATTCGCAACCCATTTGGAGTGATTTGGGGACTTTCCATTGCTGTTCTATTGGCCTTGCCTGTCTATTTCCGCTACGAAACGGTTTTACCTGTGAATATTAACTTCGAAATGGTGCTCGTTCATATGAGTATATTCCTAGCATCGGTTCTATTTGTTCAATCTATTATTGGCGCGGTTCTGGTGTGTAAACAAGCGTTTATGTCGAGAAGCAACCCGAAGAGAAAGGCGGCGCTGGTTCAAACGAAATTAGTTCCAGCCGTTGTTTTGGGACTAACTCTGGCCGGACAGACGGCCTATGTCGGCTACTTTTTAGTACAGAATTTTATCAGTTTTCCTTTCTAGTTTTTGAAATATACTTACAAAAAAATCTTCTTCCAAACATGGGAGAGGATTTTTTTTTTTTATAAAACGGACAGCCAATGGGAAAAAAATTTGCCTGATTCCCTCATAAATGTAAGACCACTTACGAAATTCTATAAATAGTTGGTTGAAGGGAGAAGATTTCCCTTTAGACGTATTAGTGAAGGAAGTACAACGGCCTAAATATTCTTATCCATTTAAATAACTGATCAATACCTCCATTAAAATCAACTTTGCGTAACCATAAATAGACATGGGAGAGAAGAAGAATGCCAGAAGAGACCTATCAATCTCGTGAGGAACGAAAACAAGCGGAAAACGCAAGACAGAATCAACAAAGAAGTCAGCGAACACCGAAGAAAAAAGGATCATTATTGAAAAAAGTAATCATTGTCTGTCTCGTACTTGGACTTGTTTCAACAGGAGCAGGAGCTATATCGTTCGCTTCAATGATTAAGGATACGCCTAACTTGGATGCTTCTAAGCTGGTGGATCCACTTTCTACAAAATTCTATGATGAGAACGGAAACTTTATTTATGAGTACGGGAAGGAAAAGCGAACAAAAATTGCGTATGAGCAAGTTCCGAAAGTGCTCGAGCAAGCGTTTATTGCCACGGAAGATTCCCATTTTTATGAGCATCAAGGGATCGATATCAAAAGGACGGCCAAGGCCATTTTTGTAAACTTAACCGGAGATTTCGGATCACAGGGCGGTAGTACCATTACGCAGCAAGTGATAAAGAATTCCTTTTTGACTCCAGAGAAAACATTAAAGCGAAAAGTGCAAGAATGGGACTTGGCGTATCAGTTGGAACAGAAATATTCCAAGCACGATATTTTAATGATGTACTTAAACAAAATTTACCTTGGAAACCGCTCTTACGGAGTAGCTGCTGCAGCAAAGAGTTACTATGGTATTGACGCAAATGATTTGAAAAAATTAACGCTCACGCAGGCAGCGATGATAGCTGGACTGCCGCAGAGTCCGAATAATTACGATCCAACCAAGCCAGAAAACAAAGAAGCAGCCACGAATCGTCGTAATATTGTCTTACGTTCGATGCTTAGAGATGGTTATATAACAGAGAAACAATTGCAGGAAGCTTCAAAAGTTCCAGTTACTGAGGGACTTGTACCAAAAAGCACGCAACAAAGTATGCCTTACGAAGCGTTTTTAGATGCAGTTGTAAAAGAGGTAAAGGGTAAATTGAAGGATGTAGACATCAGTAAGGATGGATTATCTATCTATACTACCCTAGATCCAAAAGCACAGGATTATGCAGACAAAATGTTGAACACCAATGAAATCATTGCCTATCCAGATGCGGGTTTTCAGGGAGCTTTCGTCTTTTTAGATACCAAAACTGGTGAAGTCAGGGCGATTGGAAGCGGGCGAAACGACTATAAAGCAGAATTTCTAGGTAACAACTTTGCAGTGGATATCAAACGTCAACCCGGCTCAACATTTAAGCCGATTTTTGATTATGGTCCTGCGATTGAAAATTTGAAATGGTCGACTGCACATCTAATCAATGACCAGAATACCTCCTATTCAACCGGCGAGCCGATTTCCAACTGGGACCATCAATATCACGGAATGCTGACGATACGGAGTGCACTGAAAAAATCTTATAATATTCCTGCTCTTCTCACAATGCGGGAGGTTGGAATGGATCAGGCAAAGAACTTTGTAGAAAAACTCGGCATTACTTTTAAAGATAACCAAGTATATGAATCCTATTCGATTGGAAGCAATACCGTTAGTCCTTTAGCCATGGCAGGGGCCTATAGTGCTTTTGGAAATAACGGGAACTACAATAAACCGCATTTTGTCCAAAAAGTGGTACTTCCGAATGGCAAAGTAGTGAATTTTACGGAAAAATCAAAACGTGTCATGCAGGATTACACGGCGTATATGGTGACGGATATGTTACGCACAGTCGTAAATGATGGGACAGGTACAACAGCGAATGTCATTAACCTAGATGTTGTAGGGAAGACAGGTACAACCAATTTTGATGCAGAGACTAGAGCGAAATTTGGATACCCGACCAACGCGACAAATGATAGCTGGTTTGCAGGATATACCCCGCAATACACAATGGCGGTCTGGACCGGATACGCACAAAACGGTAATGGTAACTATATGGTCGCAAATACGCAGAAAATTTCGCAGTATATGTTTAAAGCCATGATGCAGTCATTTGGAACAGATTCATCGCGTTTTCAGCAGCCAAACAGTGTCTATCGAGTAAATAATGAACTGTATATTAAAGGGGTCAATTCTGCAGAAGTACCACCAAAACCTACTATTAAAAAAGCAAAACAGGTTAGTGAAGATGGTGGGAATGGGAAGAAGCAAAAAGAAGAAGCGAAACAACAAAAAGAGCAATGGAAAAATCATCAAGGGAAAGGAAAAGGAAAGGGGAAAGGGAAACATTAATCCTGGTGCCTGTCACGCGCCGTAAATCTCGTGCCTGTCACCACCCGAGTTTTGTCGAATTAGATAACTCAATTTTAAATCTAAAAAGGCAGAAACCCTCACTAATATAAGGGTTTCTGCCTTTTTTTACTGGGACTTTTTCAGGGGCATCCCTATGACCTAAGGGGTTTTCCCGATTATTATTGTATGTTCATCCTCTGACTTCTAATAGTGGACTAGGTTTTGGTTGTCGACTTTAATAAGAAAGATATTGTTATCTTAATAAATAGTTTTTGAGAAAATGAACTTTCCGTAAAAAAAGAATCAACTTTCTGTTGCATAAGTAAAACGAAGGTGCTATTATAAGGAAGTTGCTTTTGACGGCAGTTTTATTAGTTAAAAGTGATGCAAAAAAATTAAATTATTATATTGACATAGTAATAGAGATTCGGTATAATAATAAATGTCGCTTCTGACACGATAGATTGTTCTTTGAAAACTAAACAAACAAAAACGTCAACAAACAATAAATTAATCATGTTTCTTCTATTAATATAGAG
>NZ_JAGGQY010000015.1:0-24086 GCF_018613105.1 Bacillus sp. ISL-77 | reverse complement strand
AAATTGGCAGGCATGAGTCCGGTTCAATTCCGTATCCATACCAGCCAATTAGCTGCTTAACATAAAACTCTAACTTTTGGGGGTCACATCAAACTTGGATGCCCTCTTTTTCTATTTATCAGCGGATATTACCTGTTTATAAGCGAAAACACATGATTTATCAGCGTTAATTTCATTTTATCAGCGTATTTTCGATTATATCAGCGAATCTGTTTCAACGAACTGTTTGCTCCATTCAGATGGATCTTTACTCCATAAAAGCAGACTTTTCTGATCCTCTGCCGTAACGTTGCCTTTTGAAATCGCTACTTCTATTAATGTCGGAAAATCAGTCAAAGAAATACCCTTAATCCCGTTTTCCTGAAGCAGTTCTCTTCCCTTTTCCAGCCCATATGTAAAAATGGAAACAACTCCAAGCACTTCACAGCCTGCTTCCCGTAATGCTTGAACTGCCGTAATCACACTGCCCCCTGTTGAAATTAAATCCTCAACAACGACAACTTTTTGACCTGATTCAACCTTGCCTTCAATCTGATTTCCTTTGCCATGCCCCTTTGCCTTTGAACGAACATAGCACATTGGTAAATCCATTAGCTCACTCACCCACGCTGCATGTGGGATCCCGGCTGTCGCCGTACCAGCAATAACTTCAGCTTCTGAAAAATTCTCAAGGATGAGTTTTTGCAAGCCAGCAGCAATTTCTCTTCTAACGGCCGGGAATGAGAGTGTTAACCGATTATCACAATAGATTGGTGACCGGAGCCCTGATGTCCAAGTAAATGGATCCTGTGGCTTTAAGGCAACCGCATTAATTTCTAATAATCTTTCAGCAATCACGTGTTTCATTGTCGTATCCCCTTCCATGCTTCCATCCATTTTTCATAGCTTTTCACTGGGTCAACTGACCGAGTAATCGAACGCCCCACAACAATAGAACTTACCCCCGAATTTCTCGCAAATTCCGGTGTAGCCACTCGCTTTTGATCTCCAACCTGATCAGACTCCATGCGAATTCCTGGGCATACGGTCAAAAACGATTGCCCAGCTTTCTCCCTAATAAAAGCAGCTTCCCAAGCAGAGCAGACGATACCGTCCAGGCCAGCTTCTTTTGTAAGTAACGCATAATGTAAAACGGATTCTTCCAATGAAACAGGAATGAGCTGTTCTTTATTCATTTGCTCTTCTGATGTACTCGTCAACTGTGTTACCGCGATGCAATCAGGTCGTTTCCGTCCTGCAGAAGTTCCTGCCTCCAGTCCTTCAAGTGCAGCTGCCATCATCTCTTTTCCCCCGGCAGCATGAACATTAACTAAGTCACATTCCAATCGGGCAAGCCCCTTCATTGCACTTTTCACAGTGTTCGGAATATCATGAAGCTTTAAATCCAGAAAAATATGATGACCTTTTTCTTTTAATTGATGAACGATTGAAGGGCCTTCTTGATAAAATAACTCCATGCCAACTTTCACAAAAAGCTCCTTGCCTTCAAAAGGCTGCAAAAAACGATTCACTTCGCTGCCATTGGCAAAATCAAGCGCGATGATAAGCGAGTTGTCCATCTTCCTTCCAGCTCCTTCCTGTACATTCACTGATGTGTTCAAAGCCTAATTTTTCTAGTAAAGCTGGTAATTCCTCAATAATGGTTGGACATACAAAGGGATCCACAAAATTTGCAGTTCCAACTGCTACGGCACTTGCGCCTGCATAGAAATACTCAATCACATCGGCAGCCGACTCAATTCCACCCATGCCAATAATCGGAATGGATACAGCCTGACTGACCTCATAAATCATCCGAATGGCCACAGGTTTAATAGCTGGACCTGATAAGCCGCCTGTACGATTGGCTAAAATCGGTTTGCCCGTTTTTAAATCAAGCCTCATCCCAACAAGTGTATTTATCATGGTTAAACCATCGGCGCCCCCAGCTTCCACCGCTTTCGCCATTTCCACAATATTAGTGACATTCGGTGACAGCTTCACATACACTGGCACTTCAGAAACTTCCTTTACCTTCCGGGTTAATTGCTTAGCTACTTCAGGTATTGTACCAAATGCAATCCCTCCCGTTTTTACATTTGGACATGAGATATTTAGTTCCAATGCATGCACATTTGGTGCTTTTGATATTCTGCGAGCAACCTCCACATAATCCTCTTCGAGTGACCCTGCAACATTTGCGATAATCGGGACATCGTACTGGGAGAGCCAAGGCAGCTCCGCGCCTAGTACTTTTTCAAGGCCTGGATTTTGCAATCCGATTGCATTTAACATCCCTGATGTTGTTTCTGCTACCCTTGGGGTTGGGTTTCCGAACCGCGGTTCTACTGTTGTGGCTTTAATCATAATCGCGCCCAATACACTCAAATCATAAAATTGGCTGTACTCCCGTCCAAATCCAAAACATCCCGAGGCAGGCATGATAGGATTTTTCAGTGTTAAACCCGGTAATTCGATGTTCAAACGGCTCATATCAATACCTCCCCGGCGCGAAAAACGGGCCCATCGCTGCATACCTTTTTATAGGCAACTCCGGTTGGGTCATCTTTACTTTTACACACGCAGGCAAAGCATGCCCCAATTCCGCAGCCCATTCGTTCTTCTAATGATAAAAACATTTTTTTATCCGAATAACTTTGTTCAATCGCCTTTAACATTGGTGTTGGTCCGCATGTATAAATACAATCAAATCGTAAATCCTTCATGACATCTGTTACAAATCCTTTCCTACCATAGGAACCGTCAACAGTAGTCACGTAGGTTTCACCATTTTCTAAAAATTCCTTTTCGTAAAAAACCGCCGCTTCCGTTTGAAAGCCTAGGACATGGATAACCTTTACACCTTTTTCGACTAATTGATTAGAAAGTTCATATAGTGGCGGAACACCGATTCCACCGCCAACAAGCAAGGCTGTCTCACCTCTGCTGACCTCATCGACAGGAAAGCCATTGCCGAGCGGTCCAAGGATGTCAAGTTTCTTCCCTGGACCCAATTCTGCTAGCATTGTTGTTCCTCTTCCTTCCTTGCGATAGATCATGGTCATGCTCTTTTGTTTTTTATCGAAGGAAGAGATACTAATGGGCCTTCGTAAAAGCGGGTCCCACCCACTTGAGACCCTAATATGCACGAATTGACCCGGGGCACTAATTTGTCCGACCAATTCTCCCTTAACAGTAAGCTCATAAATGTCTTCAGCAATTTCTTTTTGGCTGCTGATTTTGCATAACTCTTTTCTAATCAAGCAAAGACAGCCTCCTTTTTCACTGAATCCATCGCTTCAGCCGAGAAGTTCATCGACTCAATCACTTTAAGGATAGCATCGGCTGTGTCTAATGAAGTTAAACACGGAACCCCATTTTCAACGGCTTCCCGGCGAATTCTAAACCCGTCGCGTTGCGGTTGTTTACCTTTGGTCAGTGTATTAATTATAAATTGCGCTTCGCCATGTTGAATGACATCCAAAAGAGTCTTTCCTTCCGAACCAATCTTTCCGACCTCTTTGACTCTTAGTCCAGCCGCCTCTAAGACAGCTGCTGTACCGCTCGTTGCCATTAAACGATAGCCGTTAGCGGAAAATCGCTTCGCCAGCTTTAAGGCTTCCTGTTTATCTTTATCTGCTACAGTAAACAATACCGTACCAAACTTTTGGATATTCATACCTGAAGCAACTAATCCTTTATAAAGAGCTTTTTCAAGCGTTACATCCTTACCCATTACTTCCCCTGTCGATTTCATTTCCGGTCCGAGGGTTATATCCACACTTTTGAGCTTAGCAAAGGAGAAAACAGGAACCTTTACGAAAACCCCTTCTTTTTCAGTGGCAAGACCAGGAATGTACCCTTGATCAACAATCGATACGCCTAAAATTGCTTTAGTGGCTATTTTCGCCATTGGAAGATTCGTTATTTTACTTAAGAATGGAACTGTACGGCTTGAACGCGGATTGACCTCAAGCACATAGACTTGATCCCCTGCCAGAACGTACTGGATATTTAATAATCCGATAATGTTTAAGCCCTTTGCTAATTTCTCTGTATACTCCACAAGTGTTTGTTTTACTGTCTCAGTAAGAGTTTGCGGCGGATAAACAGCAATTGAATCACCAGAATGGACCCCCGCCCGCTCGATATGTTCCATAATTCCAGGTATTAGTACATTTTCTCCATCACAGATGGCATCTACTTCGATTTCTTTTCCTGTTAAATAGCGGTCAATCAACACTGGATGATCTGGATTAATTTTAACAGCATTTTTCATGTAGTGAAGCAATTCCTCTTCATGGTAGACAATTTCCATTGCCCTTCCCCCAAGAACATAGGATGGGCGGACTAGAACAGGATAAGCGATTTCGTTGGCAATCACCACCGCTTCTTCCACTGATAAGGCTGTTTTCCCTAACGGCTGTGGAATATTTAATTGTTGAAGAGCATGTTCAAACTTATCTCTATTTTCAGCACGGTCTATATCTTCAAGGCTTGTTCCAAGGATTTTGACACCATTTTCAGCAAGATCTGCGGCAAGGTTGATAGCTGTTTGCCCGCCAAATTGGACCACAACCCCAATTGGATTTTCTAACTCAATAATACTCATGACATCTTCAATCGTCAGCGGCTCGAAGTAAAGCTTATCGGAAATACTGAAATCGGTGGATACCGTTTCAGGGTTATTATTAATAATAATTGCTTCATATCCTGCTTCCTTAATGGCTTTAACCGAATGAACAGTAGCATAGTCAAACTCAATTCCTTGACCAATACGGATAGGTCCCGACCCGAGAACAATCACACTTTTTCTGTCCGTTACGACCGACTCGTTTTCCTCTTCATACGTACCATAGTAATAAGGTGTTTCCGATTCAAATTCTGCTGCACAAGTATCAACCATTTTATAAACGGGGATAATCCCTAGGCTCTTTCGCAGGTTAAAAATCTCTTTTTCATTACTATTCCAAAGTTCAGCGATTTTTTTATCAGTAAAACCTTTTTGCTTTGCTTCAAAAAGGATTTCGTTATCAAAAGGATTAGCAGCGATTTTTGCTTCCAGACATACAATCCCTTCCATTTTCTTTAAGAAAAATAAATCGATTTTACTCCATTGATGCAAGGTTTCTATGGTTAGTCCTCGTTTTAACGCTTCTGCAATGTAGAAGAGACGCTCATCTCCTGCTTTTCGAATCCGCTTCTCGAGTAATTCATCGTCAATTTCCTCCGCTCCATTTAATTCAAAATGGAAGACGCCCGCCTCAAGGGAACGAATGGCTTTTAATAGGGATTCTTCAAAGGTCCGACCAATCGCCATAATTTCTCCGGTTGCTTTCATTTGAGTCCCCAGTGAACGATTCCCTGATTCAAATTTATCAAACGGCCATCTAGGGATTTTTGTTACAATATAATCGAGAGCTGGTTCAAAACTTGCGTACGTTTTCCCAGTAACCGGGTTCAACATTTCATCCAGCGTTAAGCCAACGGCAATTTTTGCAGCAAGCTTGGCAATTGGATAACCAGTGGCTTTTGATGCTAATGCCGAAGAACGGCTAACACGTGGATTTACTTCGATTATATAGTAATTGTAGCTATCTGGATCTAAGGCCAACTGAACGTTACAGCCCCCTTCAATTCCTAAAGCACGAATGATTTTTAGTGATACATTCCTTAGCAGTTGATATTCTCGATCACTAAGGGTTTGACTTGGTGCAACCACAATGGAGTCCCCAGTATGAACACCCACCGGATCAATATTTTCCATGTTACAAACGACAATTGCATTGTCGTTTCCATCGCGCATAACTTCGTATTCGATTTCTTTGAAACCGGCAATACTTTTTTCGAGCAAACATTGATTCACAGGACTATGCTTTAGTCCGCTTGCAATGATTTCCTCAAGTTCTTCTAGATTATGACAGATGCCGCCTCCTGTTCCTCCTAGAGTATAGGCAGGACGGACAATCACAGGGAAACCAATCTGTTCAACAAAAGCCTTAGCTTCAGTTAATTCATGAATGATTGCACTATCAGGTACCGGTTCGTTTAACTCATTCATTAAGCTGCGGAATAGGTCCCGATCTTCTGCTTGTTTAATCGCGGAAAGTTTAGTACCAAGAATTTCAACCTCGCACTCAGCTAAAACTCCGGATTCAGACAACTCAACAGCCAGATTAAGACCTGTTTGTCCGCCGAGAGTAGCTAGAAGGGAGTCTGGACGTTCTTTACGAATAATTCTGCTGACAAACTCTACTGTTAATGGTTCGATATAAACAGCATCAGCAATTTCTGTATCTGTCATGATGGTTGCAGGATTAGAGTTTACTAGGATAACACGATAGCCTTCTTCTTTTAGAGCGATACATGCTTGAGTACCAGCATAGTCGAATTCTGCAGCCTGCCCAATGACGATTGGACCCGAACCAATTACTAAAATGGAGTTGATATCTGTACGTTTAGGCATTTGCTGTAACCTCCTGTTTGTTCTCTTCCATTAGGGCAAGAAATTGATCAAATAAGCCGTTTGCATCTTCAGGTCCTGGAGATGCTTCCGGATGATACTGAACAGTAAATGCCGGATAATCTAGGTGTTTTAGTCCCTCAACCGTTCCATCATTTATGGCAATATGAGTAATTTGTAATCTTGTGTTTTTGATTGACTCTTCTTCAACTGTATATCCATGGTTTTGTGCGGTAATCGCAACCTTCCCTGTAGTTAAGTCTTTGACAGGTTGATTGGAACCGCGATGACCAAACTTCATTTTTTCGGTGTTCGCCCCGCAGGCCAGGGCAAATAACTGATGGCCAAGACAAATTCCGAATAATGGAACTCTGCCTAATACTCCTTTTAACATATCGATTGCTTCTGGTACATCCTTTGGATCCCCAGGTCCATTTGACAGCATAATTCCGTCTGGACTCAATTGAAGAATTTCTTCAGCCGTAGTGTGATATGGTACAACGATCACATCACAGCCGCGCTGATTTAATTCACGTAAAATTCCATGCTTCATTCCAAAATCAACAAGTACAACTCTTTTCCCGCGTCCAGGACTAGGATAGGCATTTTTAGTTGATACTTGGCGTACCTGATCGATTGGAAGCGATGTTCCACGCAATTTTTGTAGAACCTCATTTGCATCTTTTTCAATACTGCAAATTGCTCCCTTTAGTGTTCCGTATTGGCGGATAATTCTTGTCAATTTTCGTGTATCAATCCCTGCAATTCCCGGGATTTTTTTCATTTCAAAATATTCATTTAACGTATATTCACTTCTCCAATTGGACGGGAATTCAGCCGCTTCTTTAACAACGAATCCCTTCACAGCCGGATTGATTGATTCGAAATCATCACGATTAATCCCATAGTTACCAATAAGCGGATAGGTTAGTGTTACAATTTGCCCACAATAGGATGGGTCAGAAAGGATTTCTTGATAGCCAGTCATCCCTGTGTTAAACACCACTTCACCTATCGTTTCAGTATCACTGCCAAATCCTTTACCGATAAAAATTGTACCGTCTTCTAAGATAAGCTGTTTTTTCATGCTAGTACACATCCTTTTTCCCAAGCAATTTGCCCTCCAGCTATGGTCATATCAGGCCAGCCTTTACAATTCCAGCCGCCAAATGGAGTATTTTTTCCTTTTGATAAGAATTCTTCTGGTTTAATTTCATATTCTTCATCGAGGTTCAAGATTACTAAATCTCCTGGTGCGCCTACTTCTATTCTTCCATATGGAAGCCCGAATGCTTCCGCTGGTTTTATTGTTAAAAATTCAATTAATTGGTTAAGCGAGATGATATTTTTTAATACAAAATGTGTATACAGCAGTGGGAACGCAGTTTCTAGTCCAACAATTCCGAATGGAGCGAGAACCATTCCTTCACTTTTTTCTTCTGCTGTATGCGGCGCATGATCGGTTGCAATAAAATCAATCGTTCCATCTAGAAGTCCTTCGATTAGGGCCGTTCTGTCATCTGCACCACGAAGCGGTGGATTCATCTTGAAATTCGTATCAAGCCCTGGAATATCATCTTCAGATAATAATAAATGATGCGGTGATACTTCTGCAGTTACATTAATGCCTGCTCGTTTTGCATCCTTTACCACCCGAACCGATTCCTTAGTACTAATATGGCAGACATGATAATGACAGCCTGTGGCCTCGGCTAAGAGGACATCTCTTGCAATCTGAACTGATTCACAGATGGAAGGAATACCATTCAAGCCATGTTTCTCTGAGAAAGAACCTTCATGGACACAGCCTTTATTAATTAGCGTGTTTTCTTCGCAGTGTGCAACGATTGCCATATTATTGGCTGCTGCTTTCCGCATGGCTGCTAGCATCCTCTCAGCCGACTGAACTCCGACACCATCATCGGTAAAGGCAAACGCTCCCGCTTCTTTTAATGCCTCAAAATCAGTTAGTTCCTGGCCAAGCTGTCTAGTCGTAATCGATGCATATGGCAAAACCCTTACCTTTGCTGTTTCGCTGATTCTGTTTTGCAACCATTCCATTTGTTCCTTGGTGTCAGGCACCGGTCTTGTATTTGGCATCGCTGCTAATGTTGTAAACCCGCCCCTAGCTGCGGCAAGTGTCCCTGTAGCGATGGTTTCCTTTTTTTCACCGCCAGGCTCGCGAAGATGAACATGTAGATCAATAAATCCTGGTGAAACTAACTTCCCTGCTGCATCCACAATCCGGTCCACAATCGCATCAATGTTCGTTTCAATCTTTGCAATAACGCCATTTTTCACCAATATATCAGCATGTTTTCTTTCCCCATTAGAGGCTATGTAGCATGCGTTCTGAATAAGAATGTTCATAATTTTTTCCTCCTTCAAGACTTTCAATTGATCTCTTAATTGCTGCCATTCTAACATAAACGCCGTTTTCCATTTGCTTAAAAATTCTTGACCGCTTGCACTCCACAAGACTATCAGCTATTTCTACATTTCTATTTACTGGAGCAGGATGCATAATGATACTATCCGGCTTCATCATTTTTTCTCTTTCTAAAGTGAGCCCAAATTGTTTATGGTACTCATTTGCTGTAAAACTGCTTTTATTATGGTGCCGTTCGTGTTGAACGCGCAGCAGCATCACTACATCTGCTTCTTGTACTGCCTGATCAATAGGCCTATACCTGGATATATCTACACTCCTTGTATCAAACCATTCTTCTGGTCCAGAAAAAACCACTTCCGCTCCCAGCCTTGTCAGAACATCTGCATTGGAACGCGCCACCCTGCTATGTCGGATGTCTCCAACAATGGCAATTTTTAATCCTGCAAATTGGCCAAATTCTTGTTGAATGGTCAGTAAATCTAGAAGCGATTGTGTTGGATGATGTCCGCATCCATCACCGCCATTGATGATTGGGATGTTAACCTTCCCAACTAACTCATCAAAGTAGCGATCCTGCTCATGACGAATGACAATCGTATTGACGCCAATTGATTCTAAGGTCTTCACAGTATCATAAAGTGTCTCCCCTTTTTGAACACTTGAGGTTAGAACTTCAAAAGGAATAACTTCTAATCCTAATCTTCTTTGTGCCACTTCAAAGCTGCTCTTAGTTCTTGTGCTTGGTTCGAAAAATAGATTGGCAGTAAACATTTGCCCTTCAGGATGCCACTTCATTCCGTTTTTGAATCCATGAGCATCTGCTAAGATTTGATTAATCTCCTCCACCTTTAATTCATTTGTGGTTAGTAAGTGATTTATCATCCGTCTTTTTCCCGCCTCTCATTTTGATAAAAAAACACCCTGACCATTGGTTGGTTCAGGGTGTAAGAATTCACGACTTAATCCATGAGACTAAAATCATGGCATCAAGCTTACACCCTTATAAATCTCTCTGGATTTATTTAAAAAGTTGAAACTTTATTATGCAGTTTTCCGCTTTTCAGAGGATTGATTCTCCTCAAGCATATTTTCATTAATTGGTTCTTTGCCAGGCAGGATGAGATTTAAGAGAACCCCGCAAATTGCTGCCAATGCCATACCTTGGATTTGCAATGAATCAGATACTTTTATCACAGCGCCACCGATTCCAATCACCAGGATGACAGAAGATATGACAAGGTTACGCTTGTTTCCAAAATCAATTTTGCTATCAACCAGCATTCGCAACCCTGAAGAAGCAATAATTCCGAAAAGCAGAATCGAAACTCCGCCCATAACCTGTGTTGGAATGGTCCCGATTAAGGTCGTTATTTTTCCAATAAAACCAAAGATGATAGCGAAGACTGCTGCACCAGCAATGACATACACACTGTATACTCTTGTAATGGCAAGGACACCAATGTTTTCACCATAAGTTGTTTTGGGTGGGCCGCCAACCAAGGCAGAAATAATTGTTGCTGTTCCATCACCAAGAATCGAGCGGTGCAAGCCGGGTTCTTTTATATAATCACGACCAACTACTTTACTTAGTACTAACTGGTGTCCGATATGTTCCGATAAAGTTACAATTGCAACTGGTACCATTAATAGGACTAAATCCCAAGTGAATTTTACTTTATAACTTACAAATGGAAGGATAAATTCAGGCATTTCAAACCATTTAGCATCTAATACTGGTTTGAAATCGACGATCCCAACTAGTAGTGCATAGATATATCCCACAATAATCCCTGCTAAGATAGGAATCATGCTTAACATTTTTTTTGCATAGATCGAGAAAATAATCGTCGCTGCCAAGGTAACAAGTGCGACGGAGAAATGAAGCAAGCTGTACTTTCCAGTCGCAGGATTATTCATTGCCATATTCACTGCAGTTCCAGATAGAGCTAATCCGATAACAATGATAACTGGGCCGACAACAATTGGTGGCAGCAGGTTCATGATCCAACGGTGCCCCGCCTTGCTTATGACAAGTGCAACAATTCCGTAAACTAATCCTGCGAGAAAAGTACCGACCATCGCACCACCAGGGCCGCCTGCTGTTTTGGCAGCAATGACAGGTGCGATAAAGGCAAAGGATGAACCCAGATAAGCCGGAACCTTGAATTTAGTTATTAATAAAAACGCCAATGTTCCAAGTCCACTTGAAATAAGTGCAATCGCTGGGCTTAAACCCACCAGGTAGGGAACAAGTATTGTTGCACCGAACATAGCAAACAAATGCTGTAAGCTTAATGTTATCCATTGAAATGGTTTTGGAATCTCTTTTACGTCTAGGATAGGTTTATTGTTCAATTGGATTTCCTCCATTTGATATACTACATTTTATTAGTATCTATTTTTTTCATAAAAAAAACCCTCTTTGCCGATAAGGGTACAAAGAGGGTATGGAAATGCCATAATGAAGTCTCATGTTGGCATATTCCCCTTTGTCAGCCTCACAGGACTAAATTTAAAAGGGTTGCTATTTATTTTTCAAATATACTTACTTGATCAACCTTATCCACTTCGGCTAACTCAACAACGATTTTTTCATCACTTGAGGTTGGGATATTTTTCCCTACATAATCTGCCCGGATTGGAAGTTCACGATGTCCTCGGTCGACTAATACCGCAAGTTGGATAACTGATGGGCGTCCTATATCCATTAAGGCATCCAGTCCAGCTCTGACTGTTCTTCCCGTATATAAAACATCATCAACAAGAATTACTTTTTTATTATTTATACCAACCGGAATATCTGAGCCTTTAACAAGTGGTTCTTGACTTTCCGTCTTCTTAGTTAAATCGTCTCGATAAAGGGTAATATCTATCTCACCTATAGCAATCGACTTGCCCTCAATCTCTTCAATTTTTGCTGCAAGTCGATCCGCAAGATAGATGCCTCTCGTCCGGATACCAATCAGAATGCAGTCTTCTATTCCTTTGTTTTTTTCAATAATTTGGTGGGCAATTCTAGTCAGGGCCCTTCCGATTGCTTGTTCATCAAGGACAACAGCTTTTTGGTTCATATTACACCTTCTTCTTTAGTAAAAATAAAAAACCTCTCACCCAATTCTGGTGAGAGGTTAACAAGTTAATTTATAGATATGGGCACAATTTGCCCATTATCTTAACCGTTTCCTTCTCAGCCTCTCGGGACTGTTTTAAAGGCTTATTAAGCTAAAATCATCTTACTTTAAATAAACGACTGTGTCAACGATTATTTCGAAGCTGAGCTAGCAACAATTCGATATCTTCTGGAAGTGGCGCTTCAAATTCTAAATATTCGTTAGTTCTCGGGTGGTTAAATCCAAGCACACCTGCATGCAAGGCTTGTCCTTCTATGTCCAGAGTATTTTTCGGTCCATATTTTGGATCACCAGCGAGCGGATAGCCAATATATTTCATATGAACACGAATTTGGTGTGTTCGTCCAGTTTCTAATTGGCACTCTACAAAAGTAAAGTCTTTAAACCGTTCAATCACATGGAAATGAGTGACAGCATGTTTTCCGTGGTCAACAACTGTCATACTTTGGCGGTCTTTTGTATCCCTGCCTAGCGGAGCATCAACAGTTCCAAAGTCATGTGGAATAACACCATGGACAATCGCTTTATATTTACGAGTGACAGTTTTAGCCACCAATTGATTGACAAGGCTTTCGTGAGCCATATCATTTTTGGCCACCATCAACAGCCCAGTAGTATCTTTATCAATCCGGTGAACAATACCGGGTCTTAATACACCATTAATACCCGATAAATCCTTACAGTGGAACATTAAACCATTGACTAATGTCCCTGACAAATGCCCTGGTGCCGGATGAACAACCATCCCTCTTGGTTTATTTACAACCAATACATCTTTATCTTCATAAAAAATTTCTAAGTTTAGATCTTCAGGTAATACATCTAGTTCTTCTGGGTCTGGTATTGTGATCTCAATT
The DNA here is from genome assembly GCF_018613105.1 of Bacillus sp. ISL-77. Lineage (NCBI taxonomy): Bacteria > Bacillati > Bacillota > Bacilli > Caryophanales > Bacillaceae > Bacillus > Bacillus sp. ISL-77. Next base: position 11,264 of record NZ_JAGGQY010000015.1, on the reverse strand, counting down.
TGATCATTCGTGCTGCATTTATAATTGGTTTTAATCTGTTGTCCGTTCACAAGGACATTACCTTCTTTTATCCATTGCTGTACTTGTGTTCGGGACCATTCTTCATCAAAGCTTGAGATCACCTTATCAATCCGATCTCCTTTTTGCTCCTCAAGAATGGTGTGTTCCATTTTCTCCATATGATTTCTCCTTTGATTCTCTCTCTTCTAGCAACATTTGAATCATTAACATGATGACACCGATCACTAAAGCTGAGTCTGCGATATTAAAGACTGGGAAATTATAGCCAAAAACATACGTATGAATGAAGTCGACAACTTCCTTACGAATCACACGGTCAATAAAATTGCCAATGGCGCCTCCGAGCATTAATGCTAACGATACCCCGAGCAGCCATTTTCCTTTTACTGCTTTGTAAAGATAATACATAATAGCAACTATTACAATTACAGTAATTACATAAAAAAGCCACATTTGACCTTGTAATATCCCCCATGCTGCTCCACGATTACGATGAGAAGTAATATAGAAAATTTTATCAATGATGGTAATACTTTCTCCTAGATACATGTTGCTTACAATTAACCATTTCGTAATTTGATCTAATAAAATAACAAAAAGTGCGATTAAGTAGTAAAACACTAAGAAATACCTCCACATCAACCTAGACTTACGATTCTAGGCGCTTTCGCTTTTCATACTTCTTAAGCATTTTAGCATACTTTTTCGCTAAACGAAAATGGAACATTATTAATTAAGAATGGTAAATTGATTTTTTGAAGTAACTTTCCAAATACTCTGAGTCTCTTTGTGATTTTAAGGTCGGAATCATGTTTAATAAATCAGCGGATAAAAATTCACCGGAAATTTCACATTGCCCAAAATTCCCATTTTCTAACTTTTGGATTGCTGTAATAGTATCTGACAATTCCTCTTCCAAAATGGTTGTAAACCAATTTTTTACTTGTTTATTTTTTAACGAATATTCAATTTCTTCTTTCGTTTGACGGAGTTCAAAGAACAGCTTTTCCTGCGTGGCATTCATAGTTGTTACCTCCGTTACTCATTTGTCTTATTATTTCCGTCAATTATTACTTAACTCAGAAAAACATTTGACAACAACTACAACAATTAACGGAGAAGGAAAAAATTAAAAGCCCTGTGCATTTTTTGCACAGGGCTTCGTTTTATTTATGCTAAATGGGTATAGTTTTCTTTTACTACGTCGGCACACCGGTTGCAAAGTGTGGAATGTTCTGGATTTTGACCCACTTCTGGTGTAACAATCCAGCAGCGCTCACATGTTTCTCCCTCAGCTTTCGTAATAACAATGGCTGCAGTTTCTAATTTCACCGCATGTTCAGGTGCTTCCTCATATGTTCCCGCCACTTCGAAGCCTGAGATAATAAACAACTGTTTCATATTTTCATCAATAGAATCTAATAGCTGTCTCGATTTTTCATTAACATACAGGGTTACTTTTGCGGTTAACGATTTTCCAATCACCTTTTGATTACGGGCTTCTTCAAGTGCTTTTAACACATCATCACGCAGATTCATGAATTCAGTCCACTTTTCTTCCAAAGCATTTGCATTGCTCAACTCCTGGTATTCTGGAAGGTCAGTCAATTGAACACTTTCTTCTGTTACAGATGGAATGAATTTCCACACTTCATCAGCTGTATGGGACAGAATTGGCGAAACCAACTTAGTTAAAGCGAGAAGTGATTCATATAAAACTGTCTGGATCGCACGACGCTCATGATTATCTGTTGCCTCAATATAAAGGACATCTTTTGCAAAATCTAGATAGAATGAACTTAAATCAAGGGTACAGAAATTATTAATCGCATGATAAATACCTGCAAATTCATAGTTTTCATAGGCCTTCCGAACATTTTTAATCAGCTTATTTAATTTAACAAGCATGAATTGATCGACTTCCCGTAGATTTTCATAAGGAACTCTATCAGCAGGTGTAAAGTCTGCTAAATTCCCCAATAAGAACCGGAAAGTATTACGAATTTTACGATACACTTCAGCAACCTGTTTCAAAATAGCATCGGAAACACGAACATCTGCTTGATAATCAACGGAAGCAACCCAAAGGCGTAAGATATCTGCGCCTAATTGATTCATCACTTTTGCAGGGATCACTACATTCCCGATTGATTTACTCATCTTTCTACCTTCACCGTCAAGAGCAAAGCCGTGGCTTAATACTCCTTTATACGGTGCTTCACCTGTCACAGCTACCGCAGTTGATAATGACGAGTTAAACCAGCCACGATACTGATCAGAGCCTTCAAGATAAAGGTCGGCAGGTCGAACTAAATCATCTCTTTCAAGTAACACTGCTTGATGTGAGGAACCTGAATCAAACCACACGTCCATGATATCCGTTTCCTTTGTAAATGTTCCGTTTGGACTTCCTTGATGGGTAAAGCCCTCCGGAAGTAAATCTTTTGCCTCACGTTCAAACCAAATATTAGAACCAAACTCACGGAATAAATCTGAAACATGATTGATCGTTTCATCAGTGATGATTTCTTCCCCATTTTCTGCATAAAAAACAGGAATTGGTACCCCCCAGACACGTTGACGGGAAATACACCAGTCCCCACGGTCACGCACCATATTAAATAACCGCGTTTCACCCCAAGCAGGAATCCACTTGGTTTCCTTCACCGCATCGAGTAATTCATTACGGAAATCCTTAATAGAAGCAAACCACTGGGCTGTAGCACGGAAGATAACCGGCTTCTTCGTTCTCCAGTCGTGCGGATAAGAGTGAGTTATAAACGAAAGCTTAAGTAGTGCACCTGTATCTTCTAATGCTTGTGTAATTGGTTTATTAGCTTTATCGTAAAATAATCCTTCAAAGCCCGGTGCTTCACTTGTCATCACGCCTTTATCATCTACAGGGCATAATACTTCTAAACCGTATTTTTGACCTACATGGAAGTCATCTTCCCCGTGGCCTGGTGCTGTATGAACGCATCCAGTACCGGCATCAGTTGTTACATGTTCACCTAACATGACCAATGAATCACGACCATATAGAGGATGGATGGCAAGAATATGCTCTAATTCATTTCCTTTTACCTTCTTAATAACTGTTGCTTCTTCCCAGCCAATTACCTTCGAAACTTCTTCCAGAAGAGCTTCAGCAACTAGGTATTTGTTTTCATTTGCAGATACCACCACATATGTTAAGTCAGGATGCACTGAAATTCCTAAGTTTGCAGGAATTGTCCAAGGAGTAGTCGTCCAGATAATAATTTGGGTATCCGCGTCAAGAACACCTTTACCATCCTTTACCTTAAAGCCCACATAAATGGATGCAGACTTTTTGTCCTGATATTCAATCTCTGCTTCTGCAAGTGCTGATTCACTTGAAGGGGACCAATAGACAGGCTTAAGACCTTTATAAATATAACCCTTTTTGGCCATTTCACCGAAAACCTTAATTTGTTGTGCTTCATATGATGGGTTAAGAGTAATATAAGGATTTTCCCAGTCACCACGGACACCAAGGCGTTTAAATTGTTCACGTTGATTATCAATTTGTTCAAGAGCATATTTTGTACAAAGTTGACGGAATTCTGCAACCGTCATTTCTTTGCGTTTCACTCCCTTATTGGTTAACGCCTGCTCAATAGGGAGTCCATGTGTATCCCAGCCAGGTACGTATGGTGCATGATAACCACTCATAGATTTATAACGGACAATCATATCTTTTAAAATTTTATTAAGGGCATGGCCCATATGGATATCACCATTGGCATACGGAGGACCATCATGTAAAACAAACATAGGACGTCCTTTGGTCCGTTCCTGTACTTTTTTATAAATATTCATCTCTTCCCATTTTGCCTGAATCTCAGGTTCTCTTTGTGGAAGATTACCACGCATCGGAAATTCAGTTTGCGGCATTAATAACGTATTTTTATATTCCATCTTTTCTTCCTCCTGTAATCCTCTTCATATAACAAAGAATAGCCAATAGACAAACAAAAAAACCCTCTCATCCCAAAATAGGGACGAGAAGGTTTTATTCCCGCGGTACCACCCTGATAAATAGTACGAAATAATCGTTCTATCCTCTTAAACATTCGTAACGTGAATAACACGCCTAAGCCTACTATCCTTAAAGAAGGAGGTTCGACCTGGAACTCGAGGGTGATTTTCCAATTTCCAACTTTACCGGGCTTCCACCACCCCCGACTCGCTTTTAAAAAGCCATAGAAAATTGTACTTTCCCTTTCATCGTCATTGACCATTTTTTATAACTGTTAAGAAATTATATGCTAAAAAAACGCATTTCGTCAAGCTAATGAATCTTCTTCTTGATGAACTTTTAGCTCTGTCGCATCTACCTCATACTCTAATAAATGATCCCAATCATCCGTGTTCAACATATCAAGCTGAGCTTCAATCAACATTTTAAAACGAGTTCGGAATACTTTTGATTGTTTTTTTAAATCCTCGATTTCAAGAGCAATTTTCCTTGCTTTTGAAAGTGATTCATTGACAATTCGATCCGCGTTTTTCTCTGCTTCCTTAATGATTAACTTCGCTTCCTTTTGGGCATTACGTTTTACATCTTCCCCAGCTTCTTGAGCAATGATGATTGATTTATTCAGAGTATCCTCAATAGTAACAAAATGACCAAGACGCTCTTTCATATCGTTTAAGCGTTCTTCCATTTCTTTTTTCTCTCTGAGTACTAATTCATAATCTTTGATGACTTGATCGAGAAATTCGTTCACTTCATCTTCATCATATCCTCTAAAACCCTTATTAAACTCTTTATTATGAATATCCAACGGTGTTAACGGCATTGATGCCACCTCCATACAATCTCTAATTCTATATGTATAAGCAATTATTCGACAACATTCTTCGAATTTCCTTCTTCACTTATGTAGTTATTTTTGTTTTCCGACATTTATTCGCCATTTTTCTTTTTTTGTTTTCCCTTCGATGGCGAGAATTTTTGCTCTGCCGTATCCTCTAACTGAAATCATATCACCAATATCGCATTCAAATGAAGGATTTTCGGTTAATGTCCAATTCACTTTCACGAGCCCTTGTTGAATAAAAAGTTGTGATTTTTGCCGTGATACATGATAAATACCTGAAATAACAGTATCCAATCGTAGTGAAGATACTGTTAAATCACTATCGACCAATAATTCATTGGTACGGATGGCATTCTCGATATCGGTTTCAGTTAGTTTAACGCCAGCCCTGCCAATTGTTTCGACATTAGTTTTTATATAGTCGCTTATTTCCTTTGCAGCGAAAAATTGGCATTTATCATCCTTATTGAGGATATCACCAAATTTCCCTCGCTTTAGCCCTAAAGACATTAACGTACCCAATACCTGTCGATGTTCGATCGTGACGAATTTGGTTGGATAATGGATTTCAAAAAGACTGATTTGAAATTCTTCTTCCGTGGCGGTTAGATAATCTGGAAAGATTAAGGCTCTTTTTCGTTCAACATCCGGGCTGCCGCCAAAAAGTTTATAGTTTACTTCACCATGTTCACCAATTAATATTTTTAGAATATGCTGTTCCCTTGGATCAAGAAAATCTGTTAACTTAGGAGTATATTGCGTCTCGACATAATCCTTCCAATTTAACACTTGGTCAATATATTCTCGTTCTTCTGGCCGGAAATGCTGGTAAATATTCATTTTTCAAAACACAACCTAGTTTCAGTATTCTTATGCAAGCCAGCGATATACACTGCCTAAACCACTGCTCGCGAAGTTTAAAACAAGAAATGCAACAATAGGTGATATATCCATCATACCAAGAGGTGGGATGATTTTTCTAAATGGCTCTAAATAAGGTTCACAAACTTTTGCTAAAAATTGACCAATAGAGGACTCTCTAGCATTTGGAAACCAAGACATTAAAATATAAATAATTAATGCCCACGAATAAACTTGAATTAACTGTTGTAATAAACTAAATACAAATGCCATTTAACATTACCACCTCGTATTTTGATTATCAAAGTCAGGAATCAGATCGGATATATTTCCTGACACCTCAACATTATCAGGAGTACATAAAAATATACTTAAACCAATTTTTTGAATGTCACCCCCGAGGGCATAGACAACTCCGCTTAGAAAATCAACAATTTGCCTGCCTTGTTCATTATCAATCCGCTGCAGGTTCACTACAACTGCCCGGCGATTTTTTAAATGGTCTGCAATATCAGTTGACTCAGAATATGTACGTGGTTCAACTAATATTACCTTGGATGACTTTGATGAAGTGGTAGTTTTTTGGACGCTTTGCAAGCTAACAACATTTTGGTTTTTTACCACTGGCAGATGCTGTTGCTTTTGCTTTACGGGAGCCGGTTCAACTGTTTGTGCATAATCATCATTATTATCATCATATTCATCATCTAAAAAGAAAAATGTTTTTAATTTTGATTTAATCGTCATTATCTTCTCTCCTAACCATCTTCACCAACAAGCGCTGTGCCTATTCTTACCATTGTTGACCCTTCTTCAATAGCAACTACATAATCATTAGACATACCCATCGAAAGCTCTGTGCATGGGGCGTAATCCAAATTTAGGGCTTGAACTTGATCGCGAAGCTCTCTTAATTTGCGAAAACATTCTCGAATTTGGTCTTCATCATCCGTTAATGGAGCCATTGTCATTAAACCTTCCACGCTAATCCTCTCAAATTTGCGAAGCGATTCAATAAAGACTATCGCATCTTCAGGACTTAAGCCGTGCTTAGATTCTTCCCCAGAGACGTTGACTTGAACCAGGCATTTTACCTTTTGTTCTGCTCGTTTATTGATTTCTTCTGCAAGAGAAATCCGGTCCAAAGAATGAATATATTCAACTATATTAATAATATTTTTTACTTTTCGCGTCTGAAGCGAACCGATGTAATGCCAATTAGGCTTGTCCTTAAGAACTTCCCACTTATGAAGGAGCCCCTCATCACGATTTTCACCTAAATTTATGATGCCAGCTTGTAATGCTTCGATAGCTCTCTCCGTACTAACATATTTCGTAACGCCTATCACTTTCACTTCTTCAGGGTCCCGCTCTACTCGAAGGCATGTCTCAATAATTTGTTGTTTTATTTGTTCAAACTTTACTGCAACCCTCATAAACTTTTCGTAGTCTCCTTCCAGCCAATAAAACTTACCATTCTTCCTGTCCTACCTTGATCACGGCGGTGGGAAAAAAACTCTTTATCACAACTAGAACAAAATCCAGTCATCTGAATATTAGTATCAGGTACACCTGAATTGACAATAATTTGTCTATTTACTTCACGTAAATCTAAAGAGTATTGGCCATCATTAATTAAATTATAGGGTAATGTTTCGACATCTACTAGTGTATTTTCAACTAAATTTATAACACGCTGATCAACAATATAACATTTTTCACAAATTGATGGGCCAATTGCCACAAAAATCTGTTGGGGATTAATTCCTTCTCTTCCCCATGCATTTATCATTTCCTTGGCAATTTGACCCACGGTCCCTTTCCAGCCAGCATGGGCAATTCCAATCATCCTTGATTCAGGTGCAATAAAAAAAAGAGGGACGCAGTCGGCAAAGCAAAGCGATAAAAGAATACCCTCCTCATTCGTATAAAAACCATCAGTGTCTTTAAAAGAATCTTCATAGGAATTTGACCCTTTACCTCGATCTGCTTTTGAAATTTTCTTAAGATGAATACCATGTGTTTGTTCTGCCCCAACCCAGGTGTTTAGAGGAAACTTCAGAAGTTCAGAAACTTTTCCTCGGTTAATGCAAACATCGCTTCTGTCATCTCCAACATGAAAGCCAAGGTTTAGGGTTTCGTAATTCCCTTTACTCGCTCCTCCATTTTTGGTTGTCATACCCGCAACTAAACCAGGAAATTGCCTTATCCAGCTTTCTATTGAAAAAAATGACTCATTCTTTAAAACAAAGGGTTCCATTACCATACCTCTTTTGTTTTTTTCTATAGTTTACCATGAAACGAAAAAATGGTCACCGCAAATAACTATTGTCAAACCTCTGTTTCCGATGAAAATCTCTCTTCACTTCCTTTATACCTTACCAAAATTACGTCCTGACCAATTTTAATGATATTTTTCCACGGAATAACCACGTCATCATCTTTTCCAAAAAAGCCGAGTACTCTGCCGCTGCCACTAATCACGACGGCATCAATTTTACCTGTGGTTAAATTGATCTCTATATCACCTATATTACCAAGCCTTTTTCCGTCTGATACATTAACCACATCTTTTATTTGGAATTCGGAAATTTTCACCATCATCTCTCACTCCCAGTTTTATTACTATAGAAAATATATGATTGTTCATATCATTTTAGTAAAAAGAATAAAAATAAAGCTGCCCAAAGGACAGCTTAACTTTGAATATTTTTATTCATTTGCCTTATGGCCGCTTTCTCTAGTCGAGAAACCTGAGCTTGAGATATCCCGATTTCATCCGCGACTTCCATTTGTGTTTTTCCTTGAAAAAATCGTTTACGTAAAATTAATTTTTCACGATCGTTTAACCTTCGCATTCCTTCTTTTAAAGCAATTTCTTCAATCCAGTGGATATCTTTATTTTTCTCGTCGCTTAATTGGTCCATTACATAAATTGGGTCGCCGCCATCATTATAAATTGGCTCGAAAAGGGACACTGGGTCCTGTATGGCATCAAGAGCGAACACGATTTCTTCGTGTGGAACTTCTAAGACCTTTGCGATTTCTTCTGCAGTGGGTTCACGTGAAGTTTCGCTCATCAATCGCTCCCTTACTTGGAGGGCCTTATAAGCTATATCCCTCAAGGACCTTGAAACGCGAATTGGATTATTATCACGTAGATACCTTCGAATTTCTCCAATAATCATTGGTACGGCATAAGTCGAAAACTTTACGTTTTGACCTAAATCAAAGTTATCGATTGATTTCATCAGTCCAATACAGCCAACCTGAAACAGGTCGTCAACAAACTCGCCTCGATTGTTAAATCGTTGAATGACACTTAATACGAGTCGTAAATTACCGTTGACGAGCTTTTCTCTGGCATAAATATCGCCCTCTTGCATTTGCTTGAAGAGTATTCTCATTTCTTCATTTTTTAATACAGGAAGTTTTGCTGTGTCCACACCGCAAATTTCAACTTTATTTCGAGTCAATCCTTTTCCCTCCTCACAGGAGTTGCTGTACAAAAAACAGTATTACCTTGAGAAGGAAAAATATGCACTTATCCACGATGGTGGACAAGTGCATATTTGTCGAAGAATGTAATTAAGTCGCGAAATTCTTAGGTTTTTCGAATGAAAAAAATTTTCTTTTCTTTACACCATCTTATTAAATTCTTTCCTTAATCTTTTTATGATTCTTTTTTCTAATCTTGATATATAGGATTGGGAAATTCCCAGCATGTCGGCTACGTCTTTTTGAGTTTTTTCTTCCCCATTTGTCAGACCAAACCGAAGCTCCATTATTTGTTTTTCACGGTCTGTAAGCTGATGCAGTGCTTTTGTCAATAACTTTCGGTCCACATTGGCCTCTAGGTCTTTTGTGATAATATCATCATCTGTTCCTAATACATCAGATAATAAAAGCTCATTTCCATCCCAATCAATGTTCAAAGGTTCATCAAAGGATACCTCTGATCTGATCTTATTATTACGTCGTAAGTACATGAGAATCTCATTCTCGATACATCTAGAGGCGTATGTAGCAAGTTTTATTTTTTTCTCAGGATTAAAGGTATTTACGGCTTTAATCAATCCAATGGTCCCGATACTAATTAAATCCTCGATATTAATACCTGTATTCTCAAATTTTCTAGCAATATAAACAACTAGACGGAGATTACGTTCAATTAATATCGACCTTGCGGCTTTATCACCACCCGGTAGTTTTTTTAACAACAACTCTTCTTCATCTTTACTCAAAGGAGGCGGTAATGCTTCGCTGCCACCAATATAATAAACTTCATCCGTTTTTAAGCCCAATTTCATTAATAGTTTATACCAGTAGTAGGATAGGCGAAGCCTCCATTTTTTCATGCGTGTTCCTCCTTCTAAAATATGTTTTTCTGAGTATAGTAATATTAACTCACCTTAACGGTTTCAGTTTCCTGTTTATGCCCAGTTAGCATTTTTGGATGAACAATACATTGAAATGCATCCTCACTAGAGAGTTGCTTTATTGTAAAAGATACAAGGCCTTTTTCACATAAATACTGAGTCCCGTTATGTTCGATCAATATGCTTTCAGGTTTAACCGCTATAATAAGCTGATGCTCTTGTCCAATCACGCGAGTAGGGATGATCCTGAGCCTGCTTTGCCATTCCTCTGGGATTTCTCCACTCCCTTTTAAAAGTATTTCTGGATCATCCGCAAGTTTCTGTATCGTTTCTGGGATTGTATCTAGTTGGTTTTTAATTGAGACGAACATAACAGGAAGCTTTGACAACGGATCATAAAGTTGGTTTCCACTATCCACTAATCCTTTAAAAGTAAGTGTTTCATTGTCAATTTCCACGGTTACTTTAACAATTTGATCAAATTGAATTTTGGTCATCTCCATACTTTCTACATTTTTTCTTGAGAAATGCCAGGCAACCGGAAAACCAATAAGAACGAATACCCAACTAATTGGGTCTCCAAAACCTTTTACACTGGTCATTAGGACCTTAGTTGTCAATTCAGAGTCATATTGAATAAAATAATGTGCCCCCATTAATGCCCCGCCAATTAAAAAAGTTGAAACATATAGCGTCATTAAGGCTTTAATGAAAAAAGTCATTCGCTTATACCCAAAGGTAATTAACACCATCAAGATTGAAAACATGAATTTTGAAATTGGATGGCTTGTATAGACATTTAATGGTGTAAATGATAATAAAATTATCATTGAACCAATAAATCCGCCAGCAAGTAGTCTCCCTAATTTAATTTCTCTTTTTAGAAAAATAGCTGTTAAATACAGAAGCAGGCTATCAAAAAACAAATTTAGTGCCCAAATCACATCTAAATAAATAGTCAGGCGAGCTTCCTCCCTTTAAATTGTCAGCTTTTCCTTTCTGTTTACGAAAAAGTATAACGTACTTGCATGGCTGAAGTGTGTCACTTTCTGTAATCAAAAAAACAGAATTTTCCACTATTCACAACGGATTTTGTCAGATAGATTTTGTTGCAATAAATAAAAAAAGACATGACCCATATAAACTGTACCCGTTAGAG